>JASEHN010000473.1 GCA_030018715.1 Thermodesulfobacteriota bacterium
TGGGAGGCTGCTGCCAAAAAGACGGAAAATATTTATGAAGATCTTTTAGGAGATAGGCTGTAATGCGGATTGGATTGTTTATTAGGGGTATGCCTTTTTCCACTTTTGTAAAGGGGCTACCCTTCTTCTTAAAGAATTATTATGAAGTCAAAAAGCAAGCCGGGCAAACGAAAAGGGACTTTCCTTTCGGAAAATTCCATCCTTGTTTAAGTGAGAGATTTCAAGAAAGCGGCGTAGCCTCGGGTCATTACTTCCATCAGGATTTGCTCATCGCGAATAAAATATTCAAGAACAATCCCGTGAAACACGTCGATATCGGGTCGAGGGTAGATGGGTTCGTCGCTCATGTGGCTTCCTTCCGAGAAATTGAGGTATTTGACATAAGAACATTAAAGATGGAAATGCAAAATATTCGCTTCCAGCAGGTTGACATGATGGATAAGTTTTTGCGCCTGACGGATTATTGTGACTCTGTATCCTGTTTGCATGCCCTGGAACATTTTGGCCTGGGTCGATATGGAGATAAAGTTGATTATAACGGACACCTAATGGGCTGGGAAAATATTTATCGCCTCTTAAAAAAGCTCCAGGAACTCCGTAATCGATGACCACACTCGCTCCGCCGCTCTCCTACTGCGAACATAGGTGTTACAATCATCCGCATAACGGCAGAAAACGTGTCCTCATCGAGTCAGTTCCTTATCCAGATCCTCCAAAAGGATATTGGATAATAGAGGCGAAAGCGGACTGCCCTGCGGTGTTCCTTCCCCATGTTGCTCTACAAACACTACGCTCCTGCGACATGATGAAAGCAGCAGTCGGTCAAACCTTCCAAGCGTACAACATACCTAATGCTCTTTTTGTCTCGTGCGTTATGAATCCGTTATCATGAAGATATTTTTTTAATGACTTTGCATCTCCATGGACTTCTATTGCAAATTGTTTAATGCGGGACAAGTATTCAACGGGACAATTAAAAATAATTTCATTCTCGGCGCCTTCGCAATCCATTTTTAAAAAATCGCAGGAGTCTAATTTATTATCATCGAAAATATTTTTGATGGTTACACATTGTACTTTTATAGAATTATTTTTGTCATTCAGGTTACTTTCATCAACGATATGGGCGAATGTTGAAAAATTATCAGTGCCGTCAAATGCCATTACTGCCTCACCTGAATAACCTGCAACAGCCTTTTGAAATGCGACAATTTTTGAATTTTTATTGAGATTTAAATTACGCCTCAACTGCTCAAAATTAGAAGGTATAGGTTCGTATGCTATAATTTTAGCATTGGCAAAGCGAGAAGCGGCGTATAGTGAAAAATAACCTGCATTAGCACCAATATCAATAAATACCGGGAATGCACGAATCTTGTGGGGTAATCCATGCATATAACATTCTTCCATAAATATTTCTTTGAATGTATGGAGAAGCCTTTGGGGTACCTCAAAAAGAATATCCTTTCTTGCTTTGAACAATAAAGGCTCTCTTTTTACCAAAGCGAATTTATATAATAGATACAAATACCAGTTCTTTATATTTTTGATTAAAATAAGATATCGCATACAATGGCCTTATGGATAAAAAATGGATAATGGACAAGAACTCGCATTTAGATGAGGTCAATATACGAAAAACTGGGTTGCGGGTCAAGAAAAAAAGACCACAAAATATGGGGGTTTCATGGCAGGCGTATTGGCAGGGAATTGTCTCGATCGGATTCCGGGAGCCGCCCACAGGGCTTCCGCCTGCAGGAGCAGTCAAAATTGGATTCTCAGCCCCTCCGGCAGATACACCAGCCCCTTCGCTCATCCTATCCACTGCCCCATCAGCTCACATAGGAATCCACCGGGTAATCCGGGTCCGGGTGTAAGGAAAGGGCAGAGAATGGAATCTGGGAATCTGAGTCAGCGATGGAAATCGACGGGGAGGACACCTTCCCTTTGGGCGGGGGCCTGGCCTTTACATCCCACAGCCCAAGATGCTTGAGGATCTTCTCGATGACCTCCTCGTCCTCGATAAAACTGATGATCTTCATCTTCCCCAGGCATTTGGGGCAGGTCAAGGCGTCCACTTTCCCCGATCAAGTCAGGGACAGGTTCCGATCTTCTGAATCAGCCGGGCCCAGTTTTTCCGGTACTCCTGGGAGGAGCACTCCGGCTCCAGGATCGAGGGGACCAGGGCATCCTCGGTTTCCTTCTTCGGCTTCCCCCGAGAAAGGGCCGCGGGCCTCCCCGTGATCGTCAGCCCGAACGTGGGGGCGAAGGACGTGGTCGAGGACGGGATCAACGGCTCCGTAGCGTCGCACCCGCGGAATGCGGACCTGGTCGCCGGGGCGATGATCGCGCTGTCCGATCCGGAGTTCCGGGCCCGCGCAGGGATACGAGTCAAGCTTTTTTTAATGCGAATTTGCTCAAATTAGGGAATGCACCTGGATCGGTTGGAATTAACGAAGGGTTGTTGAAAGAAAAAATCTGGTTTGTGGAACTTTCTGTTGTCAGCCCTCCCTAAATTCTTCCCCCACCATTATTCTAAAACAGAAACCAGTTATGGCGCCCCCGGATTTCCCAGCCGCCAAAGATTTCTTTTGATTTTATACCCTAACCGTCGAAGCTTTGCTTTCATGCTTTTTTTATAAACAGGGATTTCGATCGAGCGCTTTCTCTTTGGCCCGGTGTCGTCCTTATTTATCAGGAAGGAGAAATAGGGGAAAAACTGATATCTGTTAAGGAAAAGCTCCCTGGCTTCCTTCAACGCCGGCAGCCGGCGATCCCAAGCATCACCCATTAAAGTTTCTTTTATTACCGACAGCGCCGCTTCCGGTTTTTCTATATCTATCCTGATAAACGACTCTGGCGGGAAATACCGCTCCAAGTTACGGCACCCATAGTAGATAGGTACCGTCCAGCAGAGGAAACAATCCGCTATTTTTTCCGTCCAGTAGTCTTGCATGCTGCTGTTTTCAATTGCTAGGGAGTACCGGTAGGGTAGAAGTCCGTCGGATTTGTCTTCCAAATATCGTCCGGCGCGTCCGAAAAGGTCAAAATCGAGGTTCCCCCGCTTTCTGAGGAAGTCAAGGAAGGCCTTCCTCTTGAAATGGCCGGGGATGTCGGCTTGATTTCCCGTTATCCAGGAGAGTTTCCTGGATTTCGGCGGTATAGGTAGTTCCATAAGTTGATCGTAGCTGCGGTTCACATACCAGGGAAGAGCGGGGTGCGATGGGATGAATACATCGCTTTTATAGGGGATATACGGCGTGAATACACTGG
>JASEHN010000474.1 GCA_030018715.1 Thermodesulfobacteriota bacterium
AGTTCCCTGGACTCCGGTTTTCACCGGAGTGACGACTTTTTACGAATTCATCAACATTCTTGGCCTGTGGGAAAATTTACCACCCTTGAAACTTAGGAGGTCTTTAGATGGGGACGGAAATAAAATACCCTGAAGTTCCAGTGGAGAAGTTAAGGCGGCGTTGTTCTCCCGAGTCTCTTCCATTCGAGGATACCAGTGAAATCCAGCCTTGCACGGAGATCATCGGTCAGGAGAGGGCCCTGAAGGCCATTCGCCTGGGACTGGAGATGGAAAGCCTGGGGTACAATATTTTTATAGTTGGGTTAGTGGGCACCGGCCGTAATACTACGATCAAATGCCTTTTAGAGGAAATTGACAAAGAGGGGAAAATTCCCGATGACCTTTGTTACGTGAACAATTTTAAAGATCCCGATCAACCGCGGTGCGTCTGCCTGCCTGCTGGCCAGGGCAAAACATTTAAGAAGGATATGGATAATCTCATCGAATCTCTGAAGAAGAATATTCCTTTGATTTTTGAAAGCGAGGAATACCAGAAGCAGAAAAGAGAAGTGGTGGAGAAACACCGGGAGCGGGAGAAAGGAATGATCAAGGAATTCGAGGCCAGGGCCAAAAAAGAGGGGTTTGTGGTAGTGCAGGTCCAGGTGGGCGTCTTTACCCGTCCGGACATTGCCCCATTGGTGGCCGGCAATGCCATTGCCCTCGATCAACTGGAAAACCTGGTGGAACAAGGACAGTTCTCCAAAGAGAATTTCGAAAACCTCAAGGTCAAATACAGCGGATTAATCGCGGAGATGGAACAGGTCCTCAAAGAGACCCGCAGGGTGGAAAAAACCATCCAGGAAGCATTAGCCGCTCTGGACAAATCAGCGATATCCCACCTGGTGGGCGAGTTGATCGGGGACATCAGGGAAAAGTATAATCAGCCCAAGATCAACCCTTACCTGGATGAGGCGCGGGATAATATCCTGGAAAACCCCAGCCGCTTCCAACCCAAAGCAGAGGCTCCGCAACTTCCCATTCCCGGATTGATGATGCCCAGTCCGGTGGATACTTTCAGCGAATACCAGGTCAATGTCCTGGTGGATAACTCCGAAACCAGGGGCGCTCCAGTGATCATCGAAACCTCTCCCACCTATCGCAACCTTTTCGGAACGATTGAACGCAACGTTGACCGGCTAGGTGGAATGTGGAAGACAGATTTCGCTAAAATTAAGAGCGGGTCTTTCCTCAGGGCCAATGGCGGGTACCTGGTCCTCAACGCCCTCGATGTTTTTATCGAACCCGGGGTCTGGATTGCTTTGAAACGCACCCTGCGGAACCGCTCCATGGAAATGCAGTCTTTCGACCCGTTTTATCTTTTTGCCAGCTCGGCCCTCAAGCCGGAACCGATTGAAGTGCGGGTGAAAGTCGTCATGATCGGGGATGCCTACCTTTATGAGACCCTCTACGCCGTGGATGAAGATTTTAAGAAGATCTTCAAGATCAAGGCCGATTTCGATTCCGTGATGGAGCGAAAGGAAGAAACCCAGTTGCAGTATGCCGCTTTTATCCGCAAAATCTGTCAGGATGAAAAGTTGCTGCCTTTTGAACGCAGCGGGGTGGCGGCCGTGATCGAGTATGGGGGGCGCCTGGCCGGACGCCAGAAAAAACTTTCCACGGAATTTCACCGCATCACCGATATCCTCAGAGAAGCCAGCTATTGGGCCAGGAAAGATAAAAGCAGCGTGGTCGCCGAAAAGCACGTAGATCAGGCTATCGACGAGAAGATTTACCGCAAGAAGATGATCGAGGATAAAATTCAGGAGATGATCGAGGACGGGATTATCCTGATTGATTCCGATGGATCCAGGGTCGGGCAGGTAAACGGCCTGTCGGTTTTCCACATGGGAGAGTATGCTTTCGGCAAACCTTCCCGAATTACGGCCAAGACTTCCATGGGTAAAGCCGGAATCATCAATATTGAGCGGGAGGCTGACCTTTCGGGCAGGACGCACAATAAGGGCGTGCTCATTCTGGGTGGGTACTTAAGGGGGAAATATGCCCAGGACAAACCTTTGACGCTTACGGCCAGCCTGTGCTTTGAGCAGTCCTACAGTGGAGTCGAAGGCGACAGCGCCTCCTCCACGGAAGTCTATGCCATTCTTTCCAGCCTGGCCAATCTGCCCCTGCGGCAGGACATCGCCGTAACCGGTTCCGTCAACCAGAACGGAGAGATTCAACCGATCGGGGGAGTCAACCAGAAGATCGAAGGTTTCTTCGACACCTGCCAAAGCCGCGGGCTGACCGGAAAACAAGGGGTGATCATTCCTCATCAAAATGTCGGAGACTTGATGCTGCGCAAGGACGTGGTTCAAGCTGTGGCCGATGGAAAGTTCCATGTTTACCCAGTTCAGAACATCGACCAGGGAATTGAAATTTTAACCGGCGTTCCTGCCGGGGAGAGAGGAGTGGATGAAACTTACCCTGAAGGGACAGTAAATTTCCTGGTCGATAAGAAGCTGAAGGAATTAGCGAAAAGAATGAAGGAATTTGAGGCCGAGGAAGAGAAAAAGTAAAAAATAAAAACGGAATACAGGAGTCAGGAGACAGAATTCAGAATATTGTGAGCCTCTTGCAGAAGTCCTAAACACCGTCATTCCCGCGAAAGCGGGAATCCAGGGCAGCCTGAAAAATCTGGATTCCGGGTCGCGCTTCGCTTGCCCGGAATGACGATTGAGCACCAGATTTTGAGATTTGCAGGAACCTCTTGTGGAAGGGCAATTTTATTCTGACTTCTGAAATCTGCTTCCAGTGGAGGGAAAATGACCGATCAAATGGAAAAGCTGAAGGAAAAAACTCAAAAGACTGCCCAGATGTATTTCGAAGGAATTAAGGATGAACGTCCCTTTGATATATGGCGGTCTTTCGATAAAGATCTGGCAAAAGATATTTCCCTTTTCGTCACGGGCCAGCTTTACGCCCGGGAAAAGATTCCCCATCGGACCCGGCAGTTGGTTACGGTGGCGGCCTTAACTGTCCTGGAACGGGAGGAAGAGCTGAAGATGCACCTGCACGCAGCCTTGAACGTGGGATGTACCCCCCAGGAAATTGCCGAGGTAATTTTTCAGATGGCTACCTATGGCGGCGTTCCGGTAATCAATACGGCCCTGAAAGTTTACCGCGCGGTGCTTCAGGAGAAGGGGCTCTGGCCCTTAGAGTAATAATGGAATTATGGATTATTGGTAACACTTTAGCCCTTTGAAAAGAGGTGGGGCGTAAGGTCAGAGGGAATC
>JASEHN010000475.1 GCA_030018715.1 Thermodesulfobacteriota bacterium
CGGCCGGAACATCCGAAATTCAGCGCATTGTCATGGCCCGCAAAGCCCTGACGTCTTTCAAATAAGATTTCACGCAAAGGCGCAAAGACGCAAAAGTTAAAATACAGAATTACTTTAAAAAGGTTTTGACGTCTGACTTTTCTATTTTAATTTTTTTGGCGTTCTTTGCGCCTTTGCGTGAGGCAGATTTAACCCATGAACATTGTCGTCTGTCTCAAGCCTGCCCCGGACCCCAAGCGCTGGGATAGTATTCAACTGGACCCGGTAACTAAAGCCTTAAAACGGGAAGGGATTCCCAGTGTCCTGGGTCATCTGGATAAACGCGCCTTAGAGGAAGGGTTGCGGATTAAAGAAAAGCATGGGGGAAAAGTCGCAGTCATGGCCATGGCTCCTCCTGCGGCTAAGGATAACTTGTTGGAAGCCCTGGCCATGGGGGCAGATGAAGGATATTTGTTAAGCGACCGCGCTTTTGCCGGTTCAGATACCTGGGCAACATCTTTAGTGCTTTCCCGGGCCATTAAAAAGTTAGGGAGTTTTGACCTCATCCTCTGCGGGAGCTATAGTCTCGATGGCTCAACCGGGCATGTGGGCGCCCAGCTTGCCGAATTTTTAGGAGTTCTGAACGTCACCCAGGTAGCGGCTGTTGAAAGCATCACTGAAGGAGCACTGCGCACAAAAAGTTTGATGGAGAGAGGATACCGCATCTTGGAAACCCTGCTTCCCGCACTTATCACCGTAAACAGGGAAATCAATACCCCTCGTTTTACCTCTCTCTTAGGAATAATCGAAGCGGAGAGCAAACCCCTGATTACCTGGTCTGCGGCAGATTTAGGAATTACAGGGGATGAAGTAGGCCTTAAGGGTTCTCCCACGCAAACCGGCGATGTTTTTCTGCCGGAGATGAAACGCCAGGTCGAGATGATCAGCGGCGAGCCTGAGGAGATGATAAAGGTAATTATCCGTAAGATTCGGCAGGCAATAGGGTAGAAGAAGGCGAAAGGCGCAAGGCGTAAGGGAAAAGGTTGTTCCCTACACCCTATTCTGTTAGCCTTGGACTTAACACTTAACACTAATAATGATGATTTCGTAAAAAGTCAAAATTCCCTTCTTTTTGTCATTCCCGCGAAATCGGGAATCCAGTTAATTCAAGCAGTTCTGGACTCCGGTTTTCACCGGAGTGACGACTTTTTACGAGACCATCAATAATGGATGTAGATAATTTAATTGTATAGGAATTTTTTTTCAACTTTAGTCCGCCTGCGGCGGAATCAATTTAGAAGTTTGACAATTCTCCTTTACTTTTTCTTAATCGAGGTTTTAAAAACTCTGTGATCTCTGTGTCCTCTGTGGCTAATTTAAAAGGATGGAAGGGAATTTGGGTTTTTATCGAGCAGGAGGAAGGCTGCATCGCGGAAGTTTCTTTTGAGCTATTGACTGCGGCCAGACTCTTATCCCGGAAGATGGAATTGGCCGAAGTTAGTGCTGTTTTCCTCGGGCATAAGATAAGAGAATTGTCTGATGAGCTCCTAATTTTTGGGGCCGATCGGGTTTTTAGGGCCGATCATCCCTCCTTAGAAAAATACTTAACTCTCCCTTATACCCGCGTGATTAGCGAGCTTATTTTTGAGAAAAGGCCAGAGATCTTTCTCTTTCCGGCGACTTCCCTGGGGGCGGATTTAGCTGCCCGCGTAGCCGCTCGGGTCAACACCGGGCTCTCCGCCCATTGCACGCAACTGGATATAAACGATCGAGGAGAGCTAATGCAGGTCGTTCCGGCCTTCGGCGGAAAAGTGATGGCTACCATTCTCTGTTCCAATCATCGTCCTCAGATGGCCACCATTCGCCCGGGAGTTTATCGGAGGGGTGAGTCTCAAGAGAAAAAAGGGACAATTGAAGATGTTCCGGTGGAAATCAGACCAGAAGACCGGAAACAGAGGGTTGTTGAAGTTCATTGGGCGAAGAAGCCGGCCCAGACCATCGAAGAATCTGAAGTGGTCGTGGCTGGCGGGGCAGGGATCGGGAATCAGGAAGACTGGAAATTAGTGGGACAGCTGGCAGATGTCCTGCACGGGGCCATTGGAGGGACGCGCCCGCCCCTCGATGAAGGATGGATTTCTGAAGAACAAATGATTGGCCAGAGCGGCAAGACCATCCGTCCCAAACTTTACATGGGCATAGGCATTTCCGGAGTGATCCAGCACGTAGTGGGAATCCAGGATGCCCAAATGATTATCGCCATCAATAACGACCCCAAGGCAGCCATTTTTCAAAACGCCGACCTGGGAGTCGTTGCAGATTTTAGAAAGGTCATTCCCCTCCTAATAGAAGAATTAAAGAAACTTTCGAAAGATAAGCCCGTCCCTTAATTTTGCTCCCCGTTTTTTCCCCTCCAATTCAAAGGCTGCGCCCCCTCCTGAGTTTAAAAAAATTCTTTGATCTGTTGAAGCTTTAATGATAAAGTGCCCTCCATAACCCTAATTCAAATCTGAAATCGTCCGAGGCCCCTTAATGGATAATCCTCTGCGGCATTTCAAATACGCCCGGTATCAATTCCTCCTCCAGGCGACAGACCGTCTATATCTCCCGGAATATAAAGGTTCGACCCTTCGTGGGGGCTTTGGTTACGCCTTCAAGAAAGTCGTCTGCGCGCTGCGAACCAAAGAGTGCCCGGAATGCCTGCTTAGCGAAAAGTGCATTTACTCCTACGTCTTTGAAACCCCTCCTCCCACCGGCACCCGAATGATGCGCAAATATCCTTCCGCGCCCCATCCTTTTGTTCTCCTGCCGCCCTTAGAGGACGATCGAATTTATGAGCCGGGGGAAAAACTGGAATTTCATCTTACCCTTATCGGCAAAGCCATTGACTACCTTCCCTATTTTATATACACCTTTGATGAACTGGGCAAAATGGGGTTAGGGAAGGGGAGGGGGAAATTCAGCCTGGAGGAGGTGAAAAGCATAGGTGAAAGGAACGAACAAAAAGGCCAAGAAGGGGAAGTCATTTACAAGGGGGATGAAAAAATCCTCCGTTCTAATTATTCCCTTTCAACATTCGCGCTTTACCCTACCCCCGACACCCAACACCTTACACCCTGCAGTTTCCGCCTCGCACCTGACGCATTGCGCCTTCAATTTCTGACTCCTACCAGGTTGAAGTTTCAGGGGGAGCTTACCTCCGATTTAAAGTTCCACATCTTTTTCCGAAACCTACTCCGGCGCATTTCCCTTCTTTCCTATTTTCACTGCGGAGAAGAACTGGTTGTGG
>JASEHN010000476.1 GCA_030018715.1 Thermodesulfobacteriota bacterium
TGGCCCCCTTATAAAAATCTGCCACTTTTGTCTGGGCCGATGCGATAGGGTTAAAGATAATGGTCCCCACAAAGAGAATGGCGAAAACAAGGATTGAACTCTTTTTCATTTCAGCGCCCTCCTTTCTTTAAAGTATAAGACACGATCTAAAAAAACTTTTCAGTGACGATATGTTTGACCTTCGGTCTTTCTGGCTTCGGCACAATCTCCTTGAGCTTTTCGATTAATACCTTACATTCCTTACCGGATAATGGAGAAATATAATATTCACCTTTTTTGGCCCAGTCTTCTATTGCCGGCTCTTTCAAGCTAACTGACAGTGCCCTCTCCAAAAAGAGACGTCTTTCTTCCGGCACACCCGGGGGAGCGACGATCATCCGTCCTCCATCAATGAGAATGTCAAGCAGTTCTATTAATTTTTTACCTTCGGGTTTTATACCCGGGGATTCTATAAAGGTAGGTACCTCCGGAAAGTCAGGGTTTCGCTTTTTACCCATGACGGCCAATAGAGAAAGCTCGCCTTTTTTTACAAGTTCCTGATTATACCCGGCGAGAGATGTCACTGCAGCCTCCAGTTCCCTTCCTGCAATGACGGCTAATATATACTCCTTGCTTCCCTTATACCCGGGAATGATCTTGGCCTTTAAACCAAAGGCTTCGGCAAAAAGGGATTCCTCCACTGAGGACAGAGAAGTCGGGTCAACGGTTCCAAAACGGATGGTCTTGGTGGCTTTTTGCATATCAGCTATTGACTTAAACCCGGAGGCCTTGCTGGCGAAGAGGGCGCGATCCATTACCTCTACCCGGCCAATAAAGCTAAACTTATCCAGCTCAAATTTTACTGCCTCAAACTCCAACATCTCCGCAACCACCATCCCGGGCATAGGTAGGATGCCTATCGTAAGACCATCGGGCTTGGCCAGAGAATAGAGGTGAGCGCCTCCTACCAAACCTGCTGCACCGGGCATATTGTGGACCAGCACCCGGGCTCCTGTGTATTTCTCTATCTGGGGCGCTAATGCTCTGGCCCAAAGGTCATAAGCGGCCCCCGGTGCGTAAGTAACGATAAAGTTCACAGTGGCCCCTTTATAAAAGTCCGCCGCCCCTCCTTTGGTCTGGGCTGCAAGTTTTTGTCCACCAATCACCACAAAGATCATGGTTGAAAAGAGAATTAAAATCGAAATTCTTTTAAAAATTTGGATCATATTATGCCTCCTCTCTTCCCTATAACCTGGAATAAATTCTCAACCAAAAATTTTTGAATAGAGTAATCCAGGATAAAGGGGCATTTTTAAACCCACGTTAAAAAGACCATAGAAAAATACAAGGCAGCCAATAGAAATGGTGATGGAGAGCAACCAGCTTTCCCTTTGAAACCGGAGATAAAGAAAAGGGAGGAGGACAACGGTTCCCATAAAACCGAGTATCCAGAGCATCAGGACCGTGCCCACCATCCATGCCCAGATGGCTAAATGTTTGGGGCCAAAGCTCTCGGCCTCTTCCTTCTCAACCCCTCCTTTTTCTCTGGCTGTTGAGAATTCCTTTACGATCTCGATCACAAGGAGGAACAGGGCCGTGGAGAGGGCAATTAAAGGAAAGATTCTGGATTTGTACGGATAGGCAAGAGTGAATATCAGGGAGATAACAGAGATGATGAATAGGGCTAATGTAAAGATAAAACGGCCTCGAAGCATCTTAATTTTTCCTTTTCTTTTGGCGTTGGAATAGATTCAGTAACAGCCTTTTTCCATGTCCCCCGACCAGTCCCAGGATGACAAGTAATAGCAAAACGATGGAAATGGGAGAACTCAGTAAAAATCCTGGGCCGAGGGAGGCCAGGGAGATGAGAAAATATCTTTCCGCATAATCCCCCAAAACAAACCCGATGGTGAATGTAACCCGGGAGTAGTCGTATATTTTCATCAGGTATCCAATGCCTCCGAAGGCAAATGCCACAAGCACATCCCTGATATCATTGGCTACGCCATAGGCTCCCAGAATGACAAGAACGATGATCAGGGGGACCAGAATAGTTCCCTTCAAGAAGGTGATTCGGGCAAGTTCCCTTGCCGCCAACAGACATATACAACTTGACACGACGTTGCCAAGAATGAGTGCGGCGACTATCGTCCAGACTAAATCCAAGTGTCTGATCATCATATCAGGCCCGGGTTTGACACCAAGAACCATCAGCGCAGCCAAAATGATCACCATCGCCGCGCTTCCAGGAATGCCAAATGCCAATGTGGTGAGCAAAGCCCCGCCTTCCTTAGCATTGTTTCCGCTTTCCGGGGCAATCACTCCCTCTACGCATCCAAGACCAAACTCCTGAGGTCGTTTGGACGTCTGCTTGGCGTGCCCATAGGTGATAAACTGACTCACCACCCCTCCTACTCCCGGAACGATTCCAATCCCTGCGCCAATCGCACTGCAGCGCAGCACGAGTGACCAGTTCTTGAAGACATCCTTAATCCCTTGCCCCACGTCATTCCATTTAATCTCGCTCTTCTCAACTTTGGCAATGGCCCCCCCCTTCACCGCCAGCTCAATGACCTCGGGTATGGCAAATAATCCCATAAACACGGGAACGATTTTAATACCCTCCCAGAAATAAATCATGCCCCCGGTATAGCGTAACACTCCGGTCCCTGAATGAAATCCTACAAAGGCCACTAATATCCCCAGGGCGCCGGAAATGAAGGCCTTTCTTGCTGAGCCCCTTCCCAGTACAGCTACAAAGGATATTCCCATGACCGCCATCATAAAAAGCTCGGGAGACCCGAAGGCCAGAACAATGGGCTTTGCAATTGGCAACAATGCTCCCAGGACCACCCCGCCGAAGAGAGCCCCCATCATGGAAGCCATCAGCGCGCTACCCAGGGCCCGACCAGCCTTGCCCTGCTTGGTCATTGGATAGCCGTCCAGGATTGTGGCTGTGCTCGCTGATTCCCCCGGCACCCCGAACAGGATTGAGGTAATGAGGCCCCCCTGGGAGACAGCGGCATGGATGATGATCAGAAAAGAGAGGGCAAAGGTGGGGTCTAATCCATAAATAACAGGCAATAAAATGGCCAGGGCAGCTGTTCCGCCCAATCCAGGCAGTATGCCCACGATCAGGCCAATCATTACTCCCAGAAAGATCCAGGGCAGCATGCCCGGGTTTAACACATTAACAATACCATGTCCGATGGCTTCGATCATCTCTTAAATTTCCCCCAGGGTTTAAAATTCCCCTCTTTCGTATTTAAGTTGAAAGAGACTTTT
>JASEHN010000477.1 GCA_030018715.1 Thermodesulfobacteriota bacterium
AGTCCATCTGTCCGCCTAAGGCGGATTGCGCTTCACCTTCGTCGTTGCGGCGTACTTTGTAAGTACGCCTCACTCCTCAGGTTTTGCGCGCCTTGTCCGCCTGAGGCGGAGAGCTTTTTACTTTGCCATCGAAATTTTGACTTTTTACGAGATCATCATTTTTAGTTCAATATATAGTGAAGAAGCTTTGCGTCCTTTGCGGCTTTGCGTGAAACCAGAAAAACAAAATGTCAAGCCTGACCCGAATCCGCGGAATGCTGAAGGAAAATCGATCTGCAATAAATTATTTTGGAGCGGGAGAAAAGAAGTTGAAAAAGGACCCGTCATTGGTAACGCCAAGAATTGAATCATGCATTCTGCCCTTCCGGGGGCAAAGAGTCATTATCGATCGGGATCTTGCCGAAATTTACGGGGTGGAAACAAGGAGGGATTTCCTGAGGATTTTGTTTTTCAACTTACTCGGATAGAGATGGAAATGTGGAACCGTTCAAGATCGCAAATTGCGACTTTGAAACGGGGGCACAATGTGAAATACTTGCCCTATGCATTTACTGAACACGGCGCCATTATGGCGGCGAATGTTCTGAATAGTCGTCTGGCAATTCAAATGAGCGTCTTTGTGGTTAGGGTTTTTATTAAGATTTGAGAAAGGGCAATAGCCCATCGAGAGCTTTCTCGGCGAATTGATGAATTGGAGAAGCGCCTTAACGTTCATGATGAGCAAACACAAGTGATCCTTAGGACAATGCGGCAGTTGATGGCAGCGCCGGAAAGGCCGGCCAAGAAAATCGGCTTCCAGCTACGGGAAAGGCGGGCAGCATATGGGAGACGATAAGAATTGCCAAAGCAGTTTGGCGTTCTTTGCGCCTTGGCGGGAGATACGCCTTACGCCTGACGACTTAAGGATGGTAGAACTCGAAACCCGGAACCGGAAACGTTTTTGCATGCAAAGACAGCAAAAATCGGTTGAAAGGGAGAAGTGAATATTTTCAACAACGCCCCTGCACAGGACCTCGACTGATTGAAAGAACCGGAAAGGGCTATGAATTCGGAAGCCATTCATGGTGCCCTCGAGAAAATTCGGCAGGCACTGATTGAAAGATTTGGGGTAAATTTGAAATGCCTGATCCTTTATGGCTCCTGGGCTAAAGGAACGGCCCGAGCAAACTCAGACATCGACTTCCTGGTGGTTCTACAAGAGGTAGACGCAGAGGTTAGAAAGTTTATCCAGCATTTATCCTATGTTGATGGCCGGGAGATAACCATTGTGACTTCTTCCGTCGAGGAATTTCATAAGGAGAAGATCCCTTTATACACGGCCATAAAGCGGGAAGGAAAAATCATCTGGGGTGATGTGGATCGTTCCATCCACCCTGATCCTCCTGAGGTGAAATACTTGGAATTCTTCAAAAAGTCAGAAGAATTCGAGGGGCGAAAGATTGAGATGGCTGAGAAATTATTGGAGGAGAATTTCTTCTCCGGAATTCCGGAAATCTGCTTCGTCACCGCCAAACACGTCCTTCAGGCAGCCCTGGCAATGAAAGGAGAAGGCTACTCGAGCAAAGTAAGGATTCTTCTGCCTTTGGTGCAGCGATATTTCGGCCAGGAGAATGCCCAGGCCTTTCGAAAGTTGTCGGATCTGTATGTACAGAGCGAATATACCTTTGAGTCTATCTCCCGAGAAGTAGCGTTAGAAGCGATCGGTTGTGCCAGACAAATTCTAAATTTATATGGGAGGTGGCGTTTGTAAACCGGTTTTTAAGGTTTTCCGATTTTCCGGTATAATGGGGTTCGATGTTGTTAACGCTAAAGAAAAAGGATGGCACGGGACAGAGAATAAGTTTCTTGAGGGAGTGTCTTTCGAGGAGCCCATTATGAAGCGAAAGACCAATTTTGACCTTTACCTTGAAGAACAGTTGAAAGATGCGGACTTCGCCGAGCGATTTAACAGGGCTGGTAGGGCCTGGGATGAAGCTGCCCAGTTGGCGGCTGTGCGAAAAGAGTCTGGGTTGTCTCAGAAGGAGCTGGCCAAACGGGTGGGAACGTCTCAGCAGCAAATCAGCCGCCTTGAGTCCCCCTCTTATGAGGGCCATTCTTTGAGCATGCTACGTCGAGTCGCAGAGGTTCTTGGAGCAACCGTTCATCTGGAAATTGAAAAGAGAAAACATCAGACGCATCCCATGATTGCTAAAGCCAGATCAGTTTACAGAGCCAAGAGAAAGGATTTACCCAAAGGGAAAAGGAACTCCGAAACTCGAAACTCGGAATTCGAAACGTTTACTTTTTATAACTCACGGTTGTTGACCCGAAACCCGAAACTTTTTTTGCATACAAAGACAGCAAAAGTCGGTTGAAAGGGAGAAGTGAATATTTTCAACCCCGTCCCGGATCACGAAGTCCAAAAGGCCCATGTTGGCACTAAGTCGGCACCAAGTTGAAATCCTTCGAAACTGCCGAGGAGATAAAGGGTTGGTCGAGCTGATGGCGCTGACCGGCCGAACCGACCGAACCAAGTTCCGGCACCAAGCATTATATCCGTTGTTAAACGAGGGACTGGTCGAGATGACGATCCCGGACAAACTTCGAAGCAGTAAGCAGAAGTATCGGCTGACCGAAAAGGGTCGCCGTTATGCCACAGCGGTTGACAGACAAGGGAAGAAATAGCAAAGGTAACCAAGTTGTGATTTTACGCTGATCAACTTGCCTCTGTGTCAACTTAGATTTGACACCGATCCCTGATTAGTGTAGAGGCGGGGGAGGTGTTGATAGTTATGGTAAGGGCCTCTTTTCGGAATCCACCCGGGGGGTGGTGGAGCGGTTACGCCAGGAAGGAAAAGTAAAGTGGGTAAAATCAGGGCGGGATGCTGAATGGGAGAGAATAGGATCATGGAACCATTAATAGGATAACGAAATGCCCAAGTGATCCTATTTCTTTAGATTAAAGTTTGAGGTTCCAAAATGGAACCTCAAAGACTGGCCGTGGCGGCTCCGGCTATTTGTGATGTGCCTTCGGGGAAAATGAAATATGAAAAAAGCGGAAGCGGAATCGTTTTCCCAATGGTTTCATGTTTCAATTGGAAAAAGAGGAGGTGGTCACGGTTTGTAACCGGTTCCAAACCCTAAAGCATTCCTCTGTTTTGCCCAGTGCTTTCACGGAGCAAGGGGTGGCGATGCTTTCAAGATTAAAACCCCCGCAACCGCAGTCAAAAACACGGGAAGGAAAAAATGATAAAAGGCGCCTCTCTGGTTCCTGTTGAGCGGAT
>JASEHN010000478.1 GCA_030018715.1 Thermodesulfobacteriota bacterium
ACTGGATTCCGGCTTTCGCCGGAATGACGGGGAAAGGGGCTTTCGGACTTTTTACTAGTTCATCAACTTTTGGCTTTTACAAGTTTTTCATCCATCCAACGAACCCCATTTCATGGCCTTTAATCAGAATCCTTACACCTTTCGGCATCAATGGTCAATTAGCGATCATAAAAAAACCTACAGCTAAATTTTACCTTTTTTCTGAAAAGGAGGAAGGAGAGAGGAAAGATCACCCCCTTATTGGCCGATTTATCGTGGAATTTTTACTCCTTGGTAATTCCGGCCAGGTATTTGGCAATCTCCTTCCTCTGCTTCAGGTCATAGTTTCCCAGGATGGCAATCACTTCCATAATGGGGGAGCCCCCGCCGTGGAGACCGGCGAAATGGCGGTGGGCACGGCTTTCGCTTCTATTGACACTTTGGGGGTGTCATCGGATAATGGGTATAATTGGGACTTGGTACTATGTTTAGAAATTCATCCAACAAGGGGTTTACAAGCGATTATGCCAACTGTTGCCACTTCAGCTCAGAAAGTACCCCAATCCCGTATTCGGGAATTGGCCGAAGCCGCCATGAAAATGGAAGGCGTGTTCAAGCTTTATTTTGGGGAGTCCAATGTTCCCACGCCGGAATATATCAAGCGGGCCGCCATAAAAGCGCTGGGAGAAGGCTACACCTTCTACACGGAAAATGCCGGCTTGCCGGGTTTGCGGCAGGATCTGGCCGATTACTACCGCCGGCTGCAAGGGGTTGAACTCGATCCCCGGGCGGAAATCATTGTGACCGCATCCGGCCTGCAGGCGCTCCATGTAGGAATCCGCTGTGCCCTCGACCCCGGAGACGAAGCGCTCGTGCTAACACCGGCATGGCCCAATGGTTCCGCGATCATCCAGATGTATAATGCGGTTCCAGTGGAAATCCCGCATCCGCTCCGGGATGGCCGCTACACCATCGATTTCGCCGCCCTCCAGGATGCGCTGACACCCCGCACCCGCCTGTTGGTCTATACTTCGCCCTCCAATCCTCTGGGATGGGTGGCCACCGAGGAGGAACAGGAGCACCTTCTGGAATTTGCCCGCCGCCATAATCTGTGGTTGCTCGCTGATGAAGTTTACGACCGGCTTTACTATCGCGTCCCGGAACTCGGAGTCCCGGCGCCCTCGATCTTGCGCAAAGCCACGCGGGACGATGCCGTGATGGTGGCCCAATCTTTCTCGAAAACTTACTGCATGACCGGCTGGCGGGTTGGCTGGCTTATCGCCCGCCGCGACGTGGGCCGGAAAGCGACTCAACTCAATGAATTCATCATCTCCCACGCGGCCAGTTTCACCCAGCGGGCGGGCCAAGCCGCCCTGAAATACGGCGAAGAGGAGCTGCGGAAAATGCTTGGGCGACTCAAGGAGAACCGGGATTTTTGTCTGGCCGCGCTCCGCCAGATGCCCGGCCTAACCGTTCCTTCCCCGGACGGAGCCTTTTATCTATTCCCAAAGATCGATGGGCTTTCGGACTCTTTCGCTTTCTGCATGAGGCTTCTTGAGGAGACCAAGGTGGGAATAGCCCCCGGCGTGGCTTTCGGAGCCGGAGGGGAGGGCTCGGTGCGCATCTGCTATGCCGCCGAGCGTGAGATCCTGGAGCCGGCCATGGAACGTCTGGCCTGTTTTTTATCGCACAGGAAATCCGAGAAATAAGCCTTGCTTGCTGATGTTCTTTTTTTCAATCTTAGCCGCCATAGGCCAATGCAGCCGAGGGAGATGTTTAGGGGTATAAAGTGGCCCAGGGCTAAAGCTTGAGTAATATAGGTGGAGTATGGGGCCGCTATTCCCGTCAAAAATGACTCGCATCTTTCACTCCATGGGCAGCCGGGTTTTTTATGGCTGGTGGATTGTGGGGCTGGGATCTCTGATCAACGGCATTGGCCTGGGTATCATCTACCACAGCTTTACAGTCTTTTTCCTTCCTTTGAAACGCGATCTGGGAGTGAGCAGCGCGGCGATTGCCCTCCTTTACGGCGCTGCCCGCCTGGAAGGCGGCCTGGAGGGGCCCGTGGTGGGACATCTGATAGACCGGTTCGGGGCCCGAAAGATCATCATTATCGGAGCGAGTTTGGCGGGCATCGGTCTCATTCTCCTGGCCGCTGTGCACGACTATCTCACCTTTTTCCTGATCTACGTTTTCGTCGTCTCGCTCGGATCCAACGCCGGTTTTTTCCATCCGATAACCACTGCGGTCAACAAATGGTTCATCCGCCGGCGGGGAATTTCTTTTTCCATTATCAGCGCCTCGGGGAATGTGGGCGGAATGATAATGGCGCCATTGCTGGCCTATATGATCTTGAACTTCGGCTGGCGCTACGGGGCGTTCTTCGCCGGCCTTACGATTTTATTGGTGGCCCTACCATGCGCTCTGCGCTTCAAAAATTCTCCGGAAGAGATGGGACTTTACCCGGATGGGCAGCCGCCAGTAAAGAACCCAATGGGTGATTCAATCCCTTCCTTACCAGAGGCCCCGGAGGTGAACTTTTCCGTAAAAGAAGCCTTGAGGACCTTGCCTTTCTGGTTGCTCATGGCCAGCATTTCTCTAAGGCTCCTGGTCACAGTAGCCTTGAATACCCATTTCGTTCCCATTTTAGTGTGGAAGGGCATGAGCGAGGTAGCCAGCGCTTATTTGGTAAGTGTGTCGGCTCTCGCTTCCATCCTTACTTCCCTGGCCCTCGGCTGGCTGGGGGATCGCTGGAGTAAAACTTTATTGTCCAGTGTGTGCATTATACCCACCATCGTGGCCATGGTCGGGCTGATTTTTAGCCAAGAACCCGTGGTTCTTTATTTTTTCCCCATCGCTTTTGCCATAACCATGGGAACTGCCCCTCTGAACTGGGCGCTAATTGGTGATTTATTTGGACGCGGCAGCTACGCCACCATACGGGGCATTATGGCTTTGGGATACGGCACAGCCACCTTTTTTTCTCCCATTTATGCAGGATGGATCTTCGACCGCACCGAAAGCTACGACATCGTTCTTATAACCTTCTCGATCATTCTCCTGATTACAGCCTTTTTCTTTGCAATGCTAAGCCGCCCCTCTCGACGTTTTAAATAAATCAACGGAAATAAAATACCTGCGTCCCCAGGGCCTGTCGCGGGAATTAAGGATAAGTGTCAAGTCTCGAAAGTGATTCCGCCTCAGGCGGACTAAAGTTGAAAAAAGGAATTTCCTATACAATTAAATTAGATGATCTCGTAAAAAGTCGTCACTCCGGTGAA
>JASEHN010000016.1 GCA_030018715.1 Thermodesulfobacteriota bacterium
AGAGTGAATATCCCGCCGATGCTTGCGGCGTCCTGCCAAGGCAGGACCTTCCCTTCCGGGCCCTTGGCAGGCGTTCATTAAAAATTTGATCAACTAATTTGGAGACGATCCTTATTTTCTAACTAACTCGGGAGGAGGAAATATGGACGAGAGACCCTGGCATCGTCATTATGACTACAATGTGCCCACCACTATCCGCTACCCCCGCTTACCTGTCCACGAACTCATTCAGATTCCGGCAAACGCCTACCCGGACAAGGCCGCCCTTAATTTTTTCGGAACTGAAATGACCTTCTGGGAACTGCGCCTGCAAGTGCTCCGCATGGCTAATGCCCTGGGCGCTCTGGGAGTACAGAAAGGGGAACGGGTGGGGATTCACCTCCCCAACTGCCCGCAGTACCTTATTTCTTATTATGCGGCCTTATCCCTTGGAGCCATTATCGTAAATATCAATCCGCTGTATACCGCCGAAGAGCTCAAGTTAATTGTCGGCAGCACCGGCCTGACTACGCTCATCACCTTCGATATGGTTCTGCCCAATATCCGTACTTTATGTAAGGCAGTTTCCATCCCCCGGGTAATCGTGACCAAAGTTACTGATTACATAAAAGGGCTGGGTGTGAGCACGGCAGTTAGCCTCGATCTGGGAAAAGGATGGCATCATTTTTCCGCGCTCCTCGAGGGTTGCACCAATACGAAGCTCCCCCGGGTCCAGGTTAACCCGGAAGACCCAGCTTTAATTCAGTTTACCGGAGGAACCACTGGAGTTCCCAAAGGAGCAGTCCTTACCCATAGGAACGTTGTTGTCGCCACCCTCCAGTGCGCCCTTTGGGGAAATCCCACTATGAATTACACTCCTCCGGAGAGGCGCTCCGTAGTCGCGGTTTTACCTTACTTCCACGTCTACGGTAACATCGTGGTGATGAACTGGGCCATGTTTAGCTGCGCCACTCAGATCCAGATCCCTCGTTTTAATATTGATGAGGTCATGAACCTGCTGGCCAATTTCAAGGAAATTACCTTTTTCCCGGCTGTGCCCACCATGATCAACGCGGTCATCAACCATCCCAAGGCCACGGAATTAGACCTGGCCAAAAGACTGGGTTTGCTTAACTCCGGAGCGGCGCCCATGCCGGTAGAGATGATCGAGCAGGTCAGGGATATGGGCATTTTCTTCAGCGAAGGGTATGGTCTCTCCGAGTCGACCTCTCTGGGAATTACTAACCCCATTCTGGGTCTCAAGAAGGTGGGCAGCATCGGAATTCCCCTCCCGGACAATGACGTACGGCTCGTGGATCTGCAGGAGGGCAAAGAGGATGTTCCGCGGGGGCAGCCGGGAGAGATCATCATGAAAGGCCCGTTGATCATGAAAGGTTATTGGAATAATCCTGAGGAGACCGCCGGACAGATCAGGAACGGATGGCTCTATACGGGGGACATCGCCGTGCAGGATGAGGACGACTATTTTTTCATCGTAGACCGCAAGAAGGACATGATCATCGCCGGAGGATTTAATATTTACCCCCGGGAGATTGATGAAGTTCTCTTCCAGCATCCCAAGGTCCAGGAAGCCGTTTCCGTGGGTATCCCGGACCCATACCGGGGGGAAACCGTCAAGGCGTATATCGTCTTAAAATCCGGAGAGAAGGCCACCGAAGAAGAAATCATCAACTTCTGTAAGGAAAAACTGGCTGTGTATAAAGTGCCCAAGATGGTGGAGTTCCGCGATGCCCTTCCCAAATCCGCGATCGGCAAGGTTCTGCGCAAGGCGTTGCGGGCAGAAGAAGAAGCCAAAAAAAGAGCATAGGCGCTTATAACTTTCAAGGGAGGTTGATATGGGTAAGAGAGTACTTAGAACAAAGCTTTGCGAAATGCTGGGAATTGAATATCCGATCCTGAGCGCGGGCATGGGGCCGACGCTGATCGGGGAAACAACCGGAGCTCCCGTGGAATTGGTCGTGGCCGTCTCCGAGGCCGGCGGAATGGGGGTCCTCGGAGGCGCGGGTTTTACGATCGATGGGCTAAGGGAAGCCATCAGGGAAATCAAGTCCAAAACGGACAAGCCCTATGGGGTAGATCTTCTCCTGCCTCAAAAACTTGACGTGGGCGGGGGGTTAGGGCAGAAGGGGCCAAATGAACTGCCTCTGAACGCGATCCTGAAATCCCTTTCCAAACCACATCAAGATTGGGTCAAGAAGGTAAAAGAAGAGTTGAACCTTCCGGATGTAGAAATAATGGTGAAGATGAGCTCAACCACGATGCGTCCAAAGGAAGCCATCCAGGTGTGCATAGAAGAGAAGGTTCCTCTTTTTTGCGCCGGCCTGGGAAATCCAGGTTTTATGGTGGAAGAAGCCCATGCCCACGGCATGAAAGTGTTGGCTATTACCGGAAACACCAAGAACGCCAGAAGGATGGCTCAATCGGGCATCGACTTGCTGGTGGCTCAGGGGCATGAAGGGGGAGGGCATACCGGACGCATCGGCACACTGGCTCTCTTGCCGCAGGCGATCGATGCCGCAGCCCCCGTACCTGTTTTGGCTGCTGGAGGCATTGGCGACGGCCGCGGCCTGGCCGCAGCCCTGGCCATGGGTTGCGTGGGCGTGTGGGTCGGAACCCGCTTTCTGGCCACAACCGAAGGGGGCGCATTGGAGGTAAACAAAAGGCGCATTCTCCAATCCACCGATGAAGACACGCGGGTGAGCCGGGCCTATACAGGTAAAACCCTCCGGGCGAGCTACAACAAGTTCCACGACCTCTGGGACGGTTCGGGATTGGAGCCGCTTCCCTTCCCCACCCAGGTGTTGATCTCTTCGGCGCTGCTGGCCAGTTTCATCGAGGGAAAAAAAGAAGAATACGTTGGCGGCCTGGCTGGACAGGTCTCCGGGCTTATCAAGGAGATCAAGCCCGCCCGCCAGGTTGTGGAAGAGATGGTGGAAGAGGCCGTAGATATCCTGACCCGACGCCTGCCGGAGTCGGTGAAAGCCAAATAAAAATTGCCACAGAGGGCACAGAGAACACAGAGAAGAAAAAAATTAGAAATAAGAAAAAACCCAAATGCTAAAGTAGAAGGGTTTTAACAATTTGCGGGAAAAGTCTTTCAGAAGTTATTGTAAGGAGCTTCGCTGGCAATGACTATCTTTGGGGTTTTTTCGCAGGCTGTTAAATCGATTATTTAGTTTTTATTCTTCTGCTCTGTGATCTCGGTGCCCTCTGTGGCAAAACATTTAAGGAAGCAAAAATGGCCGAGAAATTCGTCAGCGAAAGAAATCTGAAGTTCCTGCTCTACGAAGTCTTTGATACCCCGGCGCTCACCCAGTATCCCTATTACGCCGACCACAGCCGGGAAAGCTTCGATATGGCCCTGGAAACGGCCATGAAGATAGGGAAAACCCTGATGAAGCCGAAACTCTCGGAGATGGATAAGAACCCCCCGGAATTTGTTAACGGCCGGGTAAAGGTTCATCCGCTGGTAAGAACCTTGATGAAAGAATGCGGAGAAGGGGGTTGGATTGCCGCGCCGTTTCCTTTTGACCTGGGCGGCCAGCAGCTTCCTTTGATGATCTCGGGAGTTTGCCGGTTTATCCTTTCTGCCGCCAATTATTCCGCCAGCGTTTACCCTTTCCTCACCACGGGAGCGGCCCACCTGATCCTGGCCTTTGGGTCTAAGGAGATGATCGAAACCTACGTGCCCAGGATGTTTTCCGGGGAATGGCAAGGAACCATGGCCCTGACCGAACCCCAGGCCGGAAGCTCTCTTGCTGATCTTACTACGACTGCGGAGCCCACGGACCAGGGTTACTATAATATTCGTGGGCAAAAGATATTCATCTCCGCCGGAGATCACGACGGAGTAGATAATGTCATCCACCTGATGCTGGCCAAGATCAAAGGGGCCCCGGCAGGGGTGAAAGGAATTTCCCTTTTTATCGTCCCTAAGAACCGGATCGAAGGCGGGAAGCTCGTCCCCAACGACGTCAACACCGCCGGGATTTATCACAAATTAGGATACCGGGGAGCCCCCATCACCCAGCTCAGCATGGGAGATAATAAAGATTGCCGGGGCTATCTGGTCGGAGAACCCCACAGGGGGTTGATATACATGCTGCAGATGATGAACGAGGCCCGGATCGATGTCGGCCTCGGGGCTGCGGCCATCTCTTCGGCCGCCTATTATGCCTCCCTGGAATATGCCAGGGAGCGACCCCAGGGGAGAAGGCTTACTAGCAAAGACCCCACTCAGCCTCAAATCCCCATTGTCCAGCACGCAGATATAAGGCGAATGCTCCTCTTCCAGCGTGCGGTGATTGAAGGTTCCTTGGCTCTTATCCTGCAGTGTGCCTGGTATGCCGACCTCAGCAGAGTGCTTTCCGGCGAGGAAAAGGAGAAGAATGAACTCTTACTGGATCTCCTGACACCAGTAGCCAAGAGCTACCCTTCGGAGATGGGGATTCCCTCGACAAGCGCAGGATTGCAGATCCTTGGTGGATATGGGTACTGTGATGAATTTCCTCTCGAACAATACTACCGCGATGCCCGTATCCATCCGATCCATGAAGGCACCACCGGAATTCAGGGGATAACCCTTCTGGGCCGCAACGTCACCATGAAAAACGGCCAGGCCTTTAAGCTCTTTCATACGGAAGTGCAGGCTGCCACCAAGAAGGCCGAGGAGGTGCCGGAACTTCAACCCTATGCCCTGGAGTTGAAAGAGGCGCTCGATAAGCTTACCAAAGTCACGCTGCATTTAACCGGGATAGCGAAGAGCAAAGGCCCGGAAGTATTCCTGGCGGATTCTACCCTTTATCTCGAATTTTTCGGAATAGTAAGCGTCGCCTGGCAATGGCTCCTCCAGGCTTTGTCCATCCAGAAAGCTTTGAACCGGAAACCTTCCGGAGCGGACGCAGACTTTTATCAGGGCAAGTTTTGCACCTTTCGCTATTTCTTCGGCTATGAGTTACCTAAGATCGAAGGGTTAGCCAAATGTCTTTTGGAGGGAGACGGATTAACGGTCGAAATGAAGGACACTTTTTTCACCGATTAATATTTTACCCAGGAAGATGAAGATCAAAGACGTGGTTTCAAGGGGTCAATTTAAATTGGACTATCCTTTTTTTTCGAGGGTTGACGTGGTGTATCAAAAGTGTTACATTGGAATTGGAGGTGAAACTTATGCCGGCAAAAAATCCTCGAATCAATGTAGTGCTTGAAAAGCCCCTCTACCATATCATCGAGCAGCTGGCCAATAGGGACGGTGTTTCCCTTTCGTTAAAGGTGCGCGACCTCGTGCGAGAGGCGCTGGAAATCGAGGAGGATATGGCACTTTCCGCCTTTGCCGAGAACAGGGAACGGACATTCACAAAAATAAAAACCTTGAAGCATAATGAGGTTTGGTAATTGTGCCGTTCGAACTTAGATACCATTCTGATGTGAAGTCCATTGATATTCCCCTTCTTGACGCAAGGCTGAGAACCCGCATTAAGAATGCCATTGAAAAACGCTTGACGACAGCACCTCATCTTTATGGTGAACCCTTGCGAAAAACACTCCGCGGCTATTGGAAGCTGAGGGTTGGGGATTACCGGGTGGTCTTCAAGATCGTGGAAGAAGAGGTTTGGATACTTGGTATCATTCACCGAAAAAAGGTTTATGAAGCAATAAAGAAGAGGCTTTAACGCTGATTTATTCGGCCACTCTAATTTTTTCACACCTTCCGGGAGGGGCATGGATTTTGGGCCGGGGCAATTTGATGGAAAGGACGGGTAAGTCATGACCTTTAATGGGCGCTCAAACTGTGGATACCTGACCCTGTCTGATGTGGGCCGCGAGGTTCAGGTGGCCGGCTGGGTGGATGCGCTGAGAGATCACGGAGAGGTGATATTTATCCACCTGCGCGACCGAAGCGGCATTGTCCAGGTGGTTTTCAGCCCTGAATTCGCGCCCCCCCGCATATGCGAATGCGCCGCCTCGCTTAAAAACGAATTTTGTGTGGCAGCGACAGGCCGCGTAATGGAGCGGGCAAAGACCACGATAAATCCTTCCCTCGAGACCGGGCAGATCGAAATCATAGCAACAGACCTGATCATCCTGAGCCAATCCGAAACCCTGCCCTTCCCCATTTCCGAAAAGGCGATGGTTGGGGGCGCCGGCGCCAAAGAGGCCGGATCAGTGGCCGAGGACTTGAGGTTGCAGTATCGCTACCTGGACCTGCGGCGCCCCTCAATGCAGAATTACCTAATCAAAAGACATCGTGTCTATAAACGCGTGCGCGAATTCCTTGACCAGCGGGGGTTCATTGAGATCGAAACCCCGATGCTGACCAAAAGCACACCCGAAGGGGCGCGGGACTACCTGGTTCCCAGCCGGATTCATCAGCGCCATTTTTATGCTCTGCCTCAGTCTCCGCAGCTTTTCAAGCAGCTCCTCATGATCAGTGGATTTGAGCGTTATTACCAGATCGTTCGCTGTTTTCGTGATGAAGACCTCCGTCCTAATCGGCAGCCTGAGTTCACCCAGCTTGACATAGAATCATCCTTTATCGATGAGGAATTCATCTACGAACTGGTGGAAGAGCTAACCGTGCGCATGTTTGATATAGGAGGCATCCCCCTTTCCCGTCCCTTTCCCAGGATGACCTATCAGGAAGCCATGGACACCACCGGATCGGACCGACCCGATATCCGTTTTGGTTTAAGGATTGTGGAGGCGACTGACATTTTCCGGGATACGACTTATGGGATATTCAAACAGGTCCTCCAGCGGGGGGGATGCATCAGGGGGATAGCCATCAAAGGCCACTCGGAAAACCTGAGCAAAAACGTTCTGCAGAACGAATACGCCAAGGAGATTGTGCCCGGTTTTGGGGCCAAGGGCATGACCTGGATGCGGGTGCTGGACACCCGCTTAGAATCCAACATTGTTCAGTTTTTCCATAAGGATGAGCAGCGCGCAATAATCGAGCGCTTTGGCGCTGAAAACGGCGACGTGATCATGCTGATCGCCGATGCCTCCAAGGCGGTTGTAACCTCGGCCCTTGGCCAGCTCCGCCTGCACGTTGCCGGCCGGCTGGGTTTAATCCCCTTGAACGAATACCGCCCGGTATGGATAACCGATTTCCCCCTTTTCCAAACCACCGAGGAGGGAATCACCTCCAGTCATCATCCCTTTACCGCGCCGGATCGGATAGATTTCGATCCCACCGACCGCGAGGCGCTCCTGAACCTTCGTTCCCGGGCCTATGATCTGGTGGTGAACGGCGAGGAGCTGGGCGGCGGCAGCATCCGCATTAACGAGCGCAATTTACAGCATAAAATTTTCAAGGCCCTTGGCCTATCGGACAGCGAGGTAGAGGAAAAATTAGGATTTTTCTTGCGCGCCCTGGATTACGGCGCCCCGCCCCATGGAGGCATTGCCCTGGGGATGGATCGCATCGTTTCCATGATTCTTAGCACATCCTCTATTCGCGAAGTGATCGCTTTCCCCAAGAACCGGAGCGCCTACTGTCCCCTGACTCAGGCCCCATCTCCCGTTGCCCAAAAACAGCTTGCGGAACTTGGTTTGCTTAACCTGGGTGGAGAAAAACAACTTGCGGGTACAGAGGAACACCGGGACTTGACCGATGTCCTCTCCTGGGTGTCGCGTATCGCTCTTAATGATAGGGAACGGCCGGCGGTCGCGGCTGCCTTGAAGGAGGCGGCCAGGTTAGCCGGCCTGGTAAAGGAACGGGCAGGGCAGGAAGACCCGATCTTTTCCGTGCTCCGCGTGGCCAACCGCACCAGGAAAAACGCCACAGCCCAGCCGTCGCCCCTCGCTGAAAAGGGGAAGTTATTTAAAAATGCTCCGGCGATGAAGGGCCATTTCTTCAAGGTGGCCAGCATTCTGGAGTAGGAAAAAAGCGTTCAGGGGTCAGTTGGCGGCAACTTGCTTTGAGCTGATCGCCGAATGCTCATCATAGAAAACTAACGGGAGTCCAATGCAGTCAGATATCTTTGTCTATATGGATTCGTCCCCGCCCGCTATTTTGGAAAGCGGGCCGCTTACGGGAAAAAGAGTTGCCGTTCAACCGAACATGTCTGTTCGCGGATGGCCCACCGAGGCGGGTTCGGTTGCCCTGGAAGGATTCGTTGCTCTCGAAGATGCCACAGTGCTGGAACGTCTCCGCCAGGCGGGCGCGGCCATTGCCGGCAGCATCCGCATGAGTGAACTGGGCTTTGGCCTGGTAGGCGATACGGGGGCTCGGACTCTGGCGGAGGGTCAGGCGGACATTGTTCTGATGACGGATATGATGGGTGAGGCTCGGGTGGCGGCTGCAGCCATTGGAGCCTTTGGGTTCAAGCCAAGCTACGGCATCGTCTCCCGCTTTGGCCTGATCGGGCTTGTGCCCTCGATGGAGAGCTTCGGAATACTGGCCAACTCGCCAGAAGAGATTGTCGCGGTCATGAGGGTGATCGCCGGCAGGGATGATCGCGATTTTTCCATGTCTGAATGTAAGACGCCGGATTTCAGTCAAGTCCGCGAAGACCAGGAACCCATGAGAGGCATCGGTGTGGTCCGGGAGTGCGTCGAAACCTTGGACCAGGCAGAGTCCAGGGCTTTCCGTGAAGCCCTTTGCCGAATGGAGGAAGCCGGCCTGAAAATTCAGGAGGTTTGCCTGGGGGATTTCGATCTGTTCCGCACCGTCCACAACGTGATCGGCGCCGTAGAGGCTTCTTCCAGTAGCGGCAAATACGACGGGGTTCGTTACGGACACCGCACGGCTTCAGCCAGGGACTGGAACGAGATGTACTTACGGTCTCGCGCCGAGTCGTTCGGTCTATTGCTAAAGACCTACCTGTTTCAGGGAGCCTATTTCCAGTTCGAAAACTACGCTGCTTTCGAGAAAGCCTGCGCCCTACGGGCGCGCCTTCTGGGGGAAATCGAAGCGTTGTTCAAAAAGGTGGATGCTCTCGCTTTTCCAGCAATACGGCGAAGCTTCCCACCTTCCCAGGCCAACACCATCCAGGAAATTTATGAAGCCTGCGCCCTGACTCTTTGCGCCAACGTTACCGGCCAGCCTGCCATCGTTGTCCCAGGTTTCGTACTCGCTGAGGAAGGAGACCTGGGCCTGCAGATCGCCGGGCCACATCTGAGCGACGCCCGGCTGCTGTCCTTCGCCGTCCGGCTGACTAATTCAGCAGAAGGGGTTAGATGAACATGGAGTATGAACCGATCATTGGTCTGGAGATTCACGTACAGTTGAATAGCGCCGCCAAGATGTTCTGTGATTGCCCCAACAGACCAGGGGATGAGCCCAACCAAAATACCTGCCCCATTTGCCTCTGGCTGCCCGGATATATACCGAAGTTTAGTCAGGAGGCGCTGGAAAAGGCCGCGCTGGTCTGTCTGGTGTTGAATTGCGACCTTCAGAGACAAAGCGCTTTTGATCAGAAGGTGTATTATTATCCGGACCTGCCCAAAGGATATCAGCTCTCCCAGGCTCATCAGCCGCTGGCCAAGAACGGTTGTCTGGATATCGCAGGTGAGGATGGCCGGCCTAAAAGGCTGCGTATCCGCAAGATCCACATGGAAGAGGATGTTGCCAGGCTCGTTCACGAGACCGAAGGACGGACCCCGATTAGTCTGGTGGATTTTAACCGGGCCGGGACGCCTTTAGTGGAAATTGTGACCGAGCCGGATATGCGCAGCCCTCAGGAGGCCATGGAGTTTGTGCGCACGCTCAGAACTCAAATACGCTATGTGGGCAGTTCGGAATGCAGTTTGGAACAGGGATCTATGCGAGTCGACGCCAACGTTTCCCTCCGCCCCAGGGGCAGCAATCAGCTCAACACCAAGGTAGAGATTAAAAACATGAACTCGATCCGCAACCTTGGCGAGGCCATCGCTTACGAGACCAGCCGCCAGATGAACAGTCTCCAATCGGGCGAAGCTATCACTCTTCACACCCGTTTGTGGGATACTGAAAAACGCCTGACCGTGCCGATGCGCGGAAAGTTTGAAGGCCCCTGTGTGCCCGATCCATCCGTAGCTCAGATATTGATCTCTGATGAATTGCTAAACGACCTGCGGTCTCGCCTTCCGGAAATGCCTCAGCAGAAAACAGAGCGCTTTATCAAGCAGTACGGGCTTGCCCAGGAGGAAGCCATGCTGATGAGTTCAGAGCGAGACGTATCTGAATATTTTGAAGCGGTCGTAAAGCGGAATATATCCCCGCGCACGGTGACGCATTGGCTGGCAGCCCAAATGCTCCCTGCCTTAAAGGAACGGAACCGATCACTTCGGGATACACCCCTAACCCCTGAGCGCCTGGCCAGCCTGCTGGCCATGCTGGAAAAGGATGAAGTGAACGCGAATTCCGCGAAGGAGGTATTGACCAGGCTTTTCGACAGCGATCAGACACCGGAAGCCATTGTCGAGCAATGTGGTTTCAAGCAGGTTTCCGGCACTTCCGAACTTGAGGAGCTCGTCGATCAAGTTCTCGCAGCCAACCCTTCGGCAGTTAACAATTTCCGCAGCGGTCAGGCCAAAGCTTTGAGTTTTTTGATCGGTCAGGCCATGCAGGCCTCCCAGGGCAAAGCCAATCCCAAACGGATACGAGAAATTCTGATGGCCAGGTTGATCTGACCGCTTTCATTCTGGCCGCGCTGGAGGGCCAGGCTAACGGAACCTGACCCTTTTCGCAAGGCCATTTACGGACCTCTAACCGAGCAGGTTCTCCCCGACTTTCATCGCTAATAAAGGGGATTTGTTGAAACCATAAAATTATAGGACAGGAGGAAGGCCCATCATGAAAACAGATGAATACACCTCTTTTGACGCCACAGCCCTTGCCGACCTGGTGCGCCGCAAGCAGGTCAAGCCGATTGAACTCGTGGATGCAGCCATTGAATGCATCGAGCGGTTGAATCCCAAACTCAATGCAGTGGTCACACCGATGTTTGAACAGGCACGGAATGCGGCTGCCGGGAAGCTTCCCGATGGACCATTTGCCGGTGTTCCTTTTCTGCTGAAAGACCTGGGGGCTTCTTATGGGGGGGTACGCTTGGCCATGGGGTCTTCCTTTCTTAAGAACTTCGTTCCGGATCATGATACGGAGCTGGTAGCCCGGTTAAAGCGTGCGGGTTTAATCGTTGTCGGAAAAACCAATACCCCGGAGTTGGGCATCCTTCCCACCACGGAACCCCGTTTGTTTGGCCCCAGTCGAAATCCCTGGGACACAAGTAAAACCACAGGGGGATCGAGCGGTGGGTCGGCCGCCGCCGTGGCCGCAGGCATGGTGCCTATGGCCCATGCCAACGATGGCGGCGGATCGATCCGGATTCCAGCTTCGTGTTGCGGGCTTTTTGGCCTGAAACCCACCCGGGCGCGCAACCCTTTAGGCCCCGATTTTGGGGATATGTACAGCGGCTTAATTGTTGAGCATGCCGTTACCCGGTCGGTGCGGGACAGCGCCGCCCTGCTCGACGCCACAGCCGGTCCTGATGCGGGGGATCCTTACTGGGCGCCGCCCCCGGCCCGTCCCTTCCTTAAAGAAGTTGGAACCGATCCGGGGAAGCTACGCATTGCCTTTACTACCACGGCGGCAACTGGCGTCAAAATACACGAAGACTGCGTTAAAGCGGTGCAAGAGGCGGCATCCTTATGCGCCGGTTTGGGCCATGAAGTGGAGGAAGCCGCCCCGCAGGTGAACGGGCAATTATTGACCCAGGCCTTTATGGTGCTGTGGTCGGGAGGGTGCGCCTGGACTATTGACGGCCTGGGATTGGCCACCGGCCAGAAACCATCTCCAGACCAGTTTGAACCGCTTACCTGGGCCCTTTACGAAATGGGTCAAAAACAAAGCGCCTCGGCCTACCTGCTTTCTCTCACTTTATTGCAGAGGATTTCCCGGGACGTTGCCAGGTTCTTTCTGAAGTACGATGTCTTGCTCACCCCCACGCTCGGTGAGCCTCCCGTTCCTCTGGGCACGTTCGATTCGCCACCGGAGAACCCTTTATTAGGGTTGATTCGCGCGGCGGAGTTCGTGCCCTTTACGCCCATGGCCAACGCCACCGGGCAACCCGCCATATCCATGCCACTCTTCTGGAATGCGGCTGGCCTGCCCGTGGGCGTGCACTTCATCGGACGGTTCGGAGATGAGGCCACCCTTTTCCGTTTAGCTGCCCAGCTTGAGTCAGCTCGCCCGTGGGCCGGCCGCTCTCCCAAAGTATTATCCTGAGTTGAGAATATTTTAGCGGGCCTTTGGCCCGCTATCCCCAGAGGAGGTGTGCTTTCGTTTTCATCGGCGGCGTGCAACCCAGGAAAGTTCAAGTAGATGACCATCCGCGGACCTGCCCCAATTGTGGCTTCCCCTCTGTTCGGCTCAAACGCTTGGATCATTACCTGAGCCTTTTTTTCATTCCCCTGATCCCGGTCAAGCGGGGGGAGATATTCATGGAGTGCGACCACTGCGGCGGAGTTTTTGGGGAAACCGCCAAGCCCCAGTCCAGCCCATTCCAACACGTACCGGTCCGGATGTGCCCAAGCTGCGGCCAGCAAATGGAAACTAAATTTAAGTTTTGCCCTTATTGCGGTCAAAAGGTTTCATAAGCCGGCCTATTTATAATTTCCTTTGGCTGACCCGGAGACGTTCTGCGGCAGTTACTCGAATCCAGCCGGTGGAACGAAGCCCTGGAAATCCCGCTCCAGCAGCCGGGCGAAGTGAATGCAGGTGTAATCGCCGTACTGCGGCCCGATGATTTGGACGCCAACCGGCAAACCATCACCGGTAAATCCGGCCGGCGCCACAGTCGAAGGCAAATAAAAGTTACAGGAGTAACCCGCCCAGAACATCTGCGCCGTCGAAGGTTGCGGTTTATTGTTAACCATAACCATGCGTTCCCAGCGCTCGCCTTTCTGGTTATGGGGAAAGGCTGCGGTTGTGGCCGCGGGGCATAACAGCAGGTCATATTCCCGAAAGAAGTCAGCCCAGGCCAGGCGCATCTTGTGGCGGGCTTCATTGTATGAAAGCCAATCTTTGTGAAACATAGCTTGGGCCCGGATCGTCTGGGCTTGATAGCTCTCATCGTCAGGCTTCAAGGTCTTAGCCTCCTGCAAATTTTTCTGGAACATCTCCGGGGTCAGGCGCCCGGATGTGGCCGCGCGCAAAAGCTGGATATAGTTGCGATGAGCTTGGCCCGCATCAATCTCCGGCCGGGCGTTTTCCACCACCTTCACTTTATTCCGCAGGAGGAAATCGACCAGGGCCTGAATCCTCTTTTGCACTTCACCATCGACTTCCGCTTCCGCATCGGTGTAGATCACGGCTACTTTATATTCGCGGAGCGCCTTTTTCGTAGGCTTCGGCAGACATAGCCGCCAGCCTGTCCCGTCGATATCATCTGGCCCGGACATAACGTTAAGGGCGATGGCCAGGTCATCCGCGCTGCGCGCCAGCGGGCCAATGGCCGATATATCCGTTGCCGCGACCACCCCGGGAAGCGCCTGGCCACGCGGCGAGGCAATGCCAAAAGTCGGTTTGTGGCCATAGACGCCGCAGTAATGGGCCGGGTTGCGAATCGACGCGCCGATATCGCTTCCTGCTTCTATCCCGGTAAGCCCGGCAGCAAGGGCTGCGGCCGATCCGCCCGAAGAGCCGCCCGGACCGCGCGTTACATCCCAGGGGTTATTCGTTGTTCCATAAATCTCATTGAAGGTCTGCCAATCGGCCAGGTAGAGCGGAACGTTGGTTTTGCCGAAGAGCACTACGCCCGCGTTGAGAAAGCGATCCACGGCCAACGCATTCTTCCTGGGATAATTGTTCTTGTATTGGGTCGCGCCCCAGGTTGTGGGCATACCGGAGATGTCGTATGATTCCTTTATGGTCATCGGCACTCCGTGTAAAGGCCCCCATAATTCCCCCCTGGCCAGGGCTTTATCGGCTCGCCTCGCCTGCTTGCGCGCAGCCTCGGTGTCCATAAAAATTATGGCATTGATTCTGGGGTTATGGCGCTCGACGCGCTTCAGATAGAGCTCAAGCAATTCCAGGCACCCTACCTTTTTCTGGCGGATCAAAGAAGCAAGTTGTTTTGCTGAACGAAAAGGCAGCTCAACCATTATCTCCTCCCCTAACATGGATTGTTCGTCCTTGATGCGCCTCTGGCATTAGGCAGCTTCCCAATAGTAAGAAATTAATCTGTCTATTTCAAGAGGGATTTTTTTGGGTTAATAAACAAGGGTCATCTCCAAATTAGTTGAGGGCCAAAGAGCCGGCATATTTAAAATGGACAGTGATTTCAGGGGCCCGGAAGAAAAGTCAGCTTGCTTGCAATCATGAGGCACATATCTCTCCTTAGCTGAGGCGGGGGGGTCTGCAATTTCTTCGAAGCTTTATTTCCCCGCCCCCGCTGCGATTTGCGGAAGGTAAGCTCTTGGTTTATGGAAAGTGGATATCCCGCCGATGCTTGCGGCGCAACCTGCCTTTCCTTCCGGGCGATTGGCAGGCTCTCATTAAAAATTTGATCAACTAATTTGGAGATGATCGATAAATAATGATATGCGATAATGTGAAAAATATTCAAGGGGGCTGATGAACATGAACCTATTGCTGAGCATCGTCTCTTTAGTTTTACTCCTTTCCCTTTCTGCTGCCGGTTTTGCTCAAACCCCTGCTAAATTCGTCGAGGCTCCCGTTGCAGATATCCCGCTCCAGCGACTCGAACGTGAGATCGCCCGGGCAGCGCAATCAGCCGGGGGGATAGTCGGTGTCAGCGCCATCCACATCGAGTCCAGACGTCGAATCGCCCTTAACCCCCATGAACGCTTCCCGATGGCCAGCACGTACAAGATTCCCATCGCCGTTCAACTCCTTAGCCGGGTCGATCAGGGCGAAATCACCCTTGACCAGATGGTTGAATTGAAGCCAAGCGACTTCCGTCCCGGGAGTGGAATATTGACATCTCTTTTAAATAAACCCGGAGTGATACTCTCCGTCCGGAATCTTCTCGAGCTGATGCTGCTCGTTAGCGATAATAGCGCAACCGATCTGCTGTTACGCCTGGCAGGTGGTCCGGAAGCTGTCACCGCGCGCATGAGGGCCCTGGGCATCCGGGATATGGAGATCAATCGACCAACAATAAATTTAATTGCCGACTCGGCGGGATACACATTGCCGCCGGAAAAGGAATGGACGCCGGAACTCTTTAAAAAGCTCTATGAGGCCACCACACCCGAGTCCCGGAAAGCGGCCGCCATAAAGTTTGAAACCGATCCCCGTGATACCTCAACGCCTGAGGCTATGGTGGTGCTGCTGGAACGGATTTGTCGTGGGGATCTGCTGAAACGGGAAAGCGGAGCGTTGCTCCTTGATATCATGGAGCGGTGTCGAACAGGACCGGCCCGGCTCAAAGGCATTCTGCCCTCAGAGACCATTGTTGCTCATAAAACCGGCACGATTGGCGGCACAGTAAATGATGTCGGCATTATCAAACTCCCAGAGGATACTGGACATGTGGCCATTGCTGTTTTCGTGAAGTCATCGGGAAAAGAGATTCAAGAAAGAGAACGCGCCATTGCCCAGATTGCCCGTGCGGTATATGACTTTTTCCTCTTCCAGCCAGCACCCCCTCCAGCAGTTAAACAGTGAGTGTGCAGAGCTGGCATAGCCGGAACCAGAAAGGTAAATTGAAAAATCCGCATCAGCTTAGAGTTTTGAAAAAATGGTGTGACCGCCTTTGTTGAGGCCCGGGGGTCTGGGCGGAATCCGCCTTAGGCGGAGAAGCATCGGCTGGGTTTCCGCTTGGCCACGAGGAACCCCGCGCGTTTCCGCCGGAGGAGGCGGGGGGCGTTTTCCCCGCCCCACTCGCGAAGAAATCAGCGCCTCATGATTCCAAGCGGGCCGCCCAGGCCCCCGGGCCCTGGAAACGCTTGGCGCTTGCTTAACTCCTCTTTTCAAATAACTAAAGTGTTATAAAAATCCGAAATCCGCATATCCAATCCGCCACGGCGGACTAAACAAATTTCGTAACAGTTTAGCCATTTGAAAAGCTGTCAAATCCCCCTTCATCCCCCTGAAGCTGTGAAAAAATTGGGGTATGGGGAAAGGAGAGGCGCTACCCATGTCCAGGGAACAGAAAAATTCGCTTGCCAAAATGAGGCGGTGTTCTCCCTGTTGCCGGCGGTGGACTCGACTTCGCTTTAACCGCGAAGGCCAATCCTTATGTATCTTCCTAATTTTGTTCTAAGTTGCCAACGTACCTTCGCGGAAGACAGGCAAACAGCTGGGGATCATTCCTGTCCCGCCGATTTTGGCGGCGCGAATTTTCCCGTCCCCTGGACAACGGGAGAAGATGATTTCGTCGGCCACTCTAATTTTTTCACACCTTCCCTTTTTCAAAGGGGGAAAAGGCTGAATCTTTTATCGAATTCCAAAAAAAACTCTCCTCCCTTTGGTCTCCGACCCAGAGCGGTCTCTGACCCGGAGGGAAAAGG
>JASEHN010000479.1 GCA_030018715.1 Thermodesulfobacteriota bacterium
CGAATTCCCCTTGTCAAGACTTTTCCCTTTTTTCGTTTCCCCATTTTCCTTTTGATTTTCCCTGCCCGTTGCCGAATTCGTCATAATATGCTATAAAATATTATGAGTGAGAAGATTCTTTGTCTGAACAAAAAAGCGCGCCATGAATATTTTATCGAAGAAACCTATGAAGCGGGGATTGCGCTTCTGGGAACAGAAGTTAAATCCCTGCGCATGGGTAAGGGAAATCTTAAGGACAGCTTCGTTCGGATCGAAAATGAAGAGGCTTTCCTGCATAATACCCATATCAGCCCTTATCCCTACGGCCATCAATTCAACCATGAGCCGGAACGGATGCGCAAGCTGCTTATGCATAAACAGGAAATCCACCGCCTCTCGGGAAAAACTAATGAACGGGGATACACCTTAATTCCTTTGAAAATTTACCTGAAGAATGGTAAAATAAAATTAGAAATTGGCTTGGCCAAGGGGAAAACCCTTTACGACAAGAGAGAAGACTTAAAAAAACGTTCGGCTGATAGAGAAATGGAAAAAGCCCTTAAAGATAGGCGATGAAAAAGATAAGGCCGGGGTGTTAATTTCCCCTTGTTCTTTGACATATCAGCAATTAGAACCTTTACCTGAGCCGCGATTTAATTTGTTTGGACGCAGATTGTCGCGGATAAACGCCGAAAAAATATAATAACCGCAAGGCCCAAGGCGTAAATGCATTTACTACTTGCGCCTTACGCTCTTGCGCTTTACGAATTTTCTAATCCTGACAATCTGTGTTTACCCTGTTAGATAGTAAACATCTAACAGGGTGAATCTGTGTCCAAAAAGTATTTGGGGGGCGTCACGGTCTCGACGGGGATCATTGAGGTAAGGGCTGCGTGCCGAGGTTCCGACTGGGCTCGTTAAAAAAGTCGGGCTTAAGATAAGCGGAAACTACAACTACGCTTACGCCACTGCTTAATTGACAGTGGCCGTTCCTCCGGTTCTTTCCTGAAGGGCCAAAAGGAGCGTCGACAAATCAGGATAGCTTACCGCCAAAGCTTATAAGCGGGATGCGAAAATTTTTAAGCTGGTCCCTCCCGAATCCTGCCGTGGGAGTCGGATGGGACGAGATTCAATTCAACGGCTAAGCACGTAGATGCTCCTTGCTGAAGGTTTCCGGACGCGGGTTCGACTCCCGCCGCCTCCACCATCTTTAATTAACAAAGTCAGCTATGTTTATTTCTGACTCAATAATGATGATCTCGTAAAAAGCCGTCACTCCGGTGAAAACCGGAGTCCAGAGGTTTGATAAATCCTTGAAATAACTGTCCGCCTGAGGCGGACGGCTTCCGCCGGAATGACGGAAAAAAGGGCTTTCGGACTTTTTACGAGTTCATCAATAATTCCTGAAGCCATTTTTTTAGAGATCTCCAATTTTTTTCAAAGTAGGGGAAACTGCCTGTTCAGCGATTACCTTGACTTACCAAATCCAATTTCATACAATTCAGGTAGAGCAAAAGCTATTCCGGTAAAATCCTTATCCATTAACCAATAACCTTGATCGATCCTGCCAGACAGGAGGTTGTATGGTTTGGAGATCAGAATAGACCCCATTTCTGAGGAAGAGGTGGGGTTTTGCTTTTTCTGAAACAATAACCAGAGAAATCCAACGCCAAGAAAATAAACCTATCACATTTACTAAATTGTCAAGGTGCTTCGGAGCCAACGTCCCGTTTTTCACTTAACCTCTTCTCTGGGGTATTTTCCGGGCTTCCAGTTCTCGTGCGGGGGAACTTGGATGCAAGGATATCAGGTAGCCAATCAATGGCGCAGCACATTCTACTCTTTTATTTTTTTGGTTGACCACTTTGAATATATGTTGTAAATATAACATCATATGATGTAAACTCCACTACGGAAAGCATACCCCATGTCTATTTTCCTGGGCACCAGGTTGCGAATAAAATTGCTGACTTATGCCTTTACCCATGCGGATGAATCCTATTATGTCCGTGAACTCTCGAGCCTCATCGATGAAGATCCGGGAAACCTGTCACGCGAGCTGAAAAAGCTTGAGGAAGAAGGTCTCTTCTTTTCGTCAACGCGGGGAAAGATCAAGCTGTACACTCTCAATAAATCTTACCCTCTATTCGGCGAGCTCAAAAATATTGTATTCAAAACCGGGGGTGTAGAAGGAAGTTTGAAAAAGTTAGTGGGGCGATATGAGGGGATATCCCTGGCCTTTATTTTTGGCTCTTATGCCAGAAATGAAGAGAAAAAATTATCGGATATTGACTTGGTTGTCGTAGGAGATTTTCCCCAGGATAAATTTATTCGAAATGTGAGGGGTTTGGAATCAAGATTGAATCGGGAGATTAATTTTACGGTTTACTCCGTAAAGGAGTTTGAAAAAGAAAGGAAAAAAGAAGGAAGCTTTCTGAATCAAATTCTAAACGAGAAAAAGATATTTATCAAAGGTGAATGGTAGCGTGGATAAGCTGATCCGGAAACTGGAACGGGAAGGAAAAATCAAAAAGCAAATGGCAGGGCTTATTCAGGTCGAGGCTTTGCTGAGAGAGGGGACTATAGGGGGACGTCCTTTCTGAATTGATTTGACAAATGCGGGTGAATCGCCTAAAGAAAGATAGATTAAGTCGAGGCAGCCAAGAATCGATGCCCTCGGAACATTACACCAGGTGATGGGGCGAGGAATTAAGAGGACAAAATTATTCAGAAAGGGTAGGGATCGGGAGGATTTCCTTTTTTGACTGCGGGCGACATGCCAGGATGGTTGTTGGAGTCGGATTGGCGAGCTGGGAGGCGGCAAAGGAAGGTATCGAGAGGGAGGCGTTTGTTTTGTCAGTTGGCGGTGGGGAAGATGGGATATCCGGGTGCAGAGGTGGCGAGGTATCCGGGTGTAAGGCCATCGGCTGTAATCTGTGCGACCTATTTGGAGAGGCTTCCTGAACTCCAAAAGTATTTGTAAGTTCACTCAGAAACAATGTCCCCATGTAGGCGCACATCTCAAAAGAGGCCGCAATATACTTCTGGTGTCATAACCCACGCTCATGCTCAGCACGTCAAAAGCTCTTGGCACCCCAAACCTCCTTGCCACCCCAACCACAAACGTCAATAGTGTCTGAATTGCAATTATGGTCCTGCGATTCAGACAGTAGCCAAACTTCTTCTGGAGAGCCCGTCAGAGTAGTTCGTCAGTTTATCTTTAACGGATGTTCACCCCTGATAAAAGAGGGATAAAAGGGGCCTAATGGTTG
>JASEHN010000480.1 GCA_030018715.1 Thermodesulfobacteriota bacterium
TCCGATTCCGAAAAAGGTGGAATTTGACGAGTATTACTTGAATCACAGGTCATTTAATTTTGACTTGAAAGTATTGTTTTTGACATTACTGAAGGTCACTCGCGCGGAAAACGTCAGCCACTGATTCCGGGTTACCCCCCGGAGCGGATAATTCGTGTGAGGGGCCAGCTCTAATGCCTCGCGGTGGAGAGGTCAGCGAAGATCTCTTTGAACGGGGATTATGCCTTCCCTCCGGAACCCAGATGACCGATGAAGATCTCAGCCGAGTAACAAAGGTCATAAAAAGTTGTTTCAAAGCATCCCAAAGGAATTCCTGACCTCCTGACTTCATTTTTAAGTCACCTTTCATCCCGAAAGACGAGAAAATAGAAATTAGAAAAGAGAAATTGGAAAGGGAAAATTGGAATTAAAATTTGAAAATGGAAACGAGATTAAAAATTACGGGAGGGTCGATTCTTTTGAGGACCTTGAAGTTTATAAGCTTGCCCGACAATTAAGGAATAAAGTGTACGAATTGACCAAAGCCCTACCCGCGGAGGAAAAGTATAACCTCGTTTATGATTTATTCAGGATGTCGTGGGTCCCGATTGCGCGGAAGATGGCGATGCCTTCGTCAAATTCGAAAATAAAACGATATTTCATCGTAACGGAGCCTTCCCAGCGATTTCTTGTCCCTTGAATGCGTTTTATACGAAGCGAGGGATGTTTCATGTCATTCAGGAGCAGGGTCAGTTTCTGATCGAAGCCCTCCCGGATTTCTTTCGGGAGGTCCCGGTATTCTTTCCTGAAACGGTTCGTGAAGCGGAAAGCCTTTAATCCTTCAACCATTTGAGCCCCTCTTCGGCATTTCGAAACTCCGGCGACAGCGCCTTCTTTTTGATTTCCTCATCCGCCTCAGCTTCCTTCTGCTGCCATTCCTTGCTCCAGTACCAGGACTGCGCGGGATCGATGAGTTTACGCGGCTTCAGGACGATTCCTTCTTCGGAGGCATTGACCTCGACGTAATCGCCCTTGCCGATTCCAAACGCCTTCATGAGCTTTTCCGGAATCCGGATCTGGCCTTGAGAACTGATTTTCATGACGGTAGCCATAAACACCTCCCAAGAAATTAAATAATTAAACAATTAAAGCTTTCTTAAAATATACAAATTGCGCCGGTATAGTGTCAAGAGGAAAATAGGTGGACGGCGCCCTGAAACGGCATGTGCCGTGCGAGCTTTCCTTTACCCATATTCTTTCTGACTTAATTTTTGAGTCAACTTTTGCTTGAACATGTATGGGTGGCAATCGTCTCTGGGAAAGCTTTCTATCATGACGATGGAGGAGAGAATCTCCTCCGTTTCTGCTTTCCCAAAGAAGATCCCGTCCTTGACGAGGCCTGCAGAAGGCTGGGGCGCCTGCACTCAAAATAAAAGAGGTTTTCGATTATCAACCTTTTAAAAAAACTTCTGCATCCTACGGCCGGAAAGAAATTTCTCTTTTTTCTTCTGTCGGATATCATTCTCTTTTACCTTTCGCTGCTTTTCGCCCTTCTCTTTCACTTCGATCTGAATCTGAACATCCGGTACAACCCCCTCATTTTCCCCGTCCTGCCTTTTTTTGTGGCCGTGATTGTGGATGATTTACATGCGGGGCCAACTTGAATGCCTCCCCTCTGGAACCCAGATGACCGAAGAGGATTTAGAGCGGGTAGTGAATGTCTTAAGACATTGCTATAAGTTAGCTGGATTTGAGGATCATTGTTCCAACGGCATGGAATATTTGCAAGCGAGAGGGGATTAATCAACCGGGGCAGGCAACTGCAGAAGAGTTTAAAGGAGGTTGCAAATCTAAGCCATTGGGTGTATAAAACATATCAGGATATAAATGAAATCATCCTTTGGGGAGATTGAAGGCCATGGCTAAGACGGTTATCGAGATTTCGGATGAGAGGTTAGGAGACCTGGAGCCGTATAAGGACAAATTGGGGGAACTGCTCCTTTTAGGCTTGTCCCAGATCAAGATTCAGGAATCCCTCCTCCTTTATCAACGAGGGCTGGTTTCGTTCGGACGGGCGGCTGAGCTGGCCGGGTTACCGGAACAAGAAATGATTCGCCAGGCACGGGCTTTTGGAGTATACCCCCGCTGGTCCGAAAAGATGGCAGAGGAAGAGGTGGCGTGATCGTCATCATCAACTCCGGTCCCTTAATGGCGCTGGGAAAGCTGGGATTGCTCGATTTACTTTCACGCCTTTACGGAACAGTGAAATTTCCGACAGCTGTTTTTAACGAAGTCGTGGTGAGGTGACGTGAACGAGGGTATTTTGATGCCTTTCTCGTTCAAATGGCAATTCAACAAGGAAAATTGACCGTGGTCGGAATGAAGGATGAGGACCTTCCCTCTGATATCGCCGTTCTCCCTTTAGATGCGGGCGAGAAGCAGGTTTTGTGTCTCGCGCTTAGAGATAAAGCTGATTTAGTTTTGTTTGACGATGAAAAGGTACGTGAAGAAGCAAAAGTGCGGGGTTTGAATGTTAAGGGGACATTGGGCGTTATTGTCCAAGCCCATCTTGAAAAATTATTAGAGTTGAGTGACGTTCAAAATATTATTAAAACAATCATAAGTAGACAAGACATCTGGATTTCGAAAGAACTGTGCCGTCAAGTCTTATATAGATTGAAAACTTCCAACCAAAATTAATAGTGCCCTCAACAGCTGAAGAATTCAATCCGCAGATTACGCAGATTAACGCAGATTCAAATCGGTAAATGAAGAATATTTGCTGACCTATGAATGGCCGAGACGATATCCCGATTCCGAAAAAAGTGGAATATGACGAGTATTATTTAAAACGAAGGTCTTTTTTTTTCGACTTAAAAATACTGTTTTTAACAGTTTTCAAGGTCACCCGCGCCGAAAACGTCAGCCATTAATTCCAGGTTCTCCTACCGGAGCAGATAATTCGCGTGCGGGGCCGGCCCGAATGCCTCGCGGGGTGGGGGAGCGGATCACGGATGACCGAAGAATAGTTGGACCGGGTTACAAAGGCAATAAGTTGTTCCAAAGCACCCCAGAGGAATTTCTAAATCGCCGGTTTACTTTCGGATATCAGCCTGCGCGATCTGGAGGAGATCAGCATCGAGGATCTGCTCGGCAGCAAGGCATGGCCATTTCCAATGGGCCCGGGTTTCTGCTATGCTGGATGTAAAGATGATTCAAATGAAACCGACAATCCCCAGGGATGGGGGGTAAGGAGGTCATATCATGA
>JASEHN010000481.1:0-244 GCA_030018715.1 Thermodesulfobacteriota bacterium
AGGATTTATTGTCATTAGTGTTTTAGGATCCATCTATGGGGGAGTAGCGACCCCCACGGAGGCTGCTGGAGCAGGTAGTTTAGGGGCGGTGATTTCTGCTGCCATTAATCGCCGTTTGACCTGGGGAATCTTCGAAGATTCGGCGATTCGGACGATGAAGGTAACCTGCATGCTCATATGGCTCTTTTTCGGGGCCTCGGCCATCATTGGTATTTACACGCTGGCCGGGGGTGCTGAGTTTGTG
>JASEHN010000481.1:254-3244 GCA_030018715.1 Thermodesulfobacteriota bacterium
AGACGACCATATCCGGGTTGCCATTAGGTCCTTTGGGCATCGTTATCGCCATGCAGATTATCCTGATTATCCTGGGTTGTTTTTTGGATTGGATTGGTATTCTATTGCTGACCATGCCTCTTTTTGTCCCCATCATCCAAGACCTGGGTTTTGACCCTATATGGTTTGGAGTGCTTTTCTGTTTAAATATGCAGATTTCGTATATTTCTCCTCCTTTTGGCCCTGGCGTCTTTTATCTTAAATCGGTGACGCCTCCGGAGATAAGGGTCGAGGATATCTTCGGGTCTATATGGCCGTTTGCCATCATTCTTATTTTCGGCCTTGTTTTGGTGATAATTTTTCCCCAAATCGCTTTATGGTTGCCTGAAAAAATGATTAAATAAATTTGAACATTGCCGTTGGGGAGAGATTGAAATGAGTTTTCAGCCGGATTTTAAACGTCTAAAGAAGGCTATCCATCACGCGGAACCGGATCGCCTTCCTCTGATTGAGGCTCTGGTGGCCTATGAAATCCAATCCCAATTCCTGGGAAAAAAGTCGAAGATTCCGACCTCAAATCCCAGGTGGAGTTCTGGGTGCAGGCCGGTTACGATTCCATACCATTGACCGTGGGGATGATGAATCCCGGGGAGGTTACCAAGGAGTCCAGCATCTATCAGGTGGTCCAAAAGACCTTGCGTAAAGAGGGCGATGAAGTGGTTCCCTGGAATATAGAAGAAAATGGGGTCATTTCTAACCAGCAGGATTTTGACCGGTTTCCCTGGGAGGAAGCGACCAAACTGGATTTTGCCAAATTTTACGAAATTCAGCCTTTTCTTCCAGAGGGGATGAAGATTCTGGCTTGTTCGGGAAAGATTTTTACTTTAACCTGGATGCTGATGGGCTTCCAGAATTTTTGTCTGAGCCTCTACCTGCAGGAGGATTTGATCTCCAAAGTCTTCCGCAAGATCGGTGAGATCCAACTGATGGGAGCCAAGGAGTTGTTCAAGATTCCTAATGTTGGGGCCATTTGGGTCGTAGATGATTTATCCTATGGGTCCGGGCCCATGATCGATCCTAAATTTTTCAGAAAGTATGTTTTCCCCTGGTATGAGGAACTGGGGGCCCTGGCCAAAAAGCAAGGCCTGCTCTTTTTCTTTCATTCCGATGGAAATATTTGGTCCATCTTGGAGGACTTGATTGCTATCGGGTTTGAGGCTATCCACCCCGTTGACCCCACCAGCATGGATATTCGCGAGGTGAAGATAAGAGTAGGCAAGAGATTAGCGATCATGGGGAATATTCACACCGATCTTCTGGCCCGGGGGACTCCGGAAGAAGTTCGGGAAGTTACCAAGAAGACCATCCGGGACGTTGCCCCCGGAGGTGGGTATGTGTTGGGTTCCGGGAATTCGGTCCCCAATTGGGCCCGATTTGAAAACTACCAGGCCATGCGGGAAACCGCCTTAAAGTTTGGAAAATATCCTATAAAAATATGAAAATGGGCAGCGGAAAATCTAACCTTTCCAAAATAGATGAAAGAATTGCACAATGACTCATAAAGAATGTATGCTCAAAGCAGCTCGGGGGGAACGGGTAGGCCAGCTTCCCTGGGTTCCCCGGATAGATCTCTGGCACAACTCAAATTCTATGAGGAGAACGCTTCCCCCTCCCTTTAAACAGAGTGCCACCTTAGATGAGGTTGCGGATTATATCGGTGGGGGCTACCATAAGATCGTTCCGGAATTCTTAAATGCCCGCTCTCTCGAGGATAATATCGACAGAGGAATAGGCGTTTACCGTCTTTGGGGCATGGCCTACAGGCCAGAATTGGTCGGAGTAGAACGGGAGGTAAAAAAAGAAGGGGAGGCCACATACGTGACCTATCGTACACCCGTGGGCTCGGTCTCCTGCAAAATTCTTTATACAGAGGAGATGAAGCGGGCCGGAGCCTCCCTCACCTGGATCTCGGAACATGTCATTAAAGAGCCGAAAGACTATAAGATTTTGGGTTACATTTTTAAAAATATAAAGATTCTTCCCGACTATGATAATTATCTGGAGTTTCAGAGAAAGGTTGGCCATAAGGGATTTGCGGCTGCTTTTGCCAACCTCTCAGCCAGCCCCATGCATCACATCATGAAAGAATTTCTTGACGCCACCAAATTTTATCTGGAGATGTACGACCATCCCCAGGAGATGCGCCAGCTCTGCGAGGACATGGAGCCCTATTTCGATCAGATCTTCCGGGTCCTGGCCAATTCCCCGGCGGAGGTGATTTTTTCGGGGGCCAATTTTGATGAAATGATTACTTATCCTCCTTTCTTCCGGGATCATATCATGCCTTACCTCCAGAAATTGGCTGATATGCTTCATCCGCAGGGGAAACTCCTCCTCTGCCACTGCGATGGCGAAAACAAGGGTCTTCTTGATCTCATCGTTGAAAGTGGGATGGACATTGCCGAGGCCATCTGTCCCCAGCCAATGACCAAAGTAAGCATCCGTGAAGTGAAGAAAGCCTTTCAAGGGAAGGTGACGATTTTCGGAGGGATTCCTTCGGTGGCCCTTCTGGAAGAGAGCATGTCGGATGAAGGGTTTGAGCAGTTTATGAAGGATTTATTTCAGGAGATTGCACCGGGGGATCGATTTATTCTGGGAGTGAGTGATACCACTCCTCCTGATGCCAAGTTCGAGAGGCTTTTACGGGTTACGGAGATAGTTCAGGAGTGGGGGAAGTTGCCGATGAAAATGTAAAAATAATAGGGCCAGAAAAGCGAGAAGGGTGAGAAAAGGAAAAGAAAAAGAAGGAGGGAAAATGGTTGATCAGGAAAAGTTTTATCAGGCGCTTTCAGCCGGGAAAATGGATGAGGTAAAAGATCTCACTCAGAAGGCTTTGGATGGTGGGGAGTCAGCGGAAAAGATTTTGAAAGAGGGGCTGATCAAGGCTATGGATCAAATTGGGGTCAGATTTAAGAATAATGAAATATATATCCCCGAGGTGCTCATTGCGG
>JASEHN010000482.1 GCA_030018715.1 Thermodesulfobacteriota bacterium
CTTTCCGGATCAACTCTTCTTCCATGATTCGATTACCTTTCTTTATGGAAAACTCCTCCCCCCAAAGATCTTTTTTCCAGGTTGGGGTTGTTCCCAGGACTTCCGATGGAAGATATTCGGCCTCAATTCTTCTGCCCTGGGCCAATATCATGGCCCGTTCGACGGCATTCTCGAGTTCCCGGACGTTTCCCGGCCAGGAATACTCTAACAGGCGGGCCAGGGCATCTTCTGACACTCCCTCGGTATTCAATCCGTGCTGTTCATTGTATTTATGGATGAAGTGCTCCACAAGGAGCGGAATATCTTCTTTTTTTTCGCGAAGCGGAGGAAGATGAAGGGGAAGAACATTCAATCGATAAAAAAGGTCTTCCCGGAATCTTCCATCGCCTACTGCCCTGGCAAGATCCCGGATGGTGGCGGCGATAATACGCACATCCACTGTTAGAGGGCGCTCGCTGCCCAATCGCTTTATTTCCCCCTCCTGCAAAACCCGGAGAAGTTTTACCTGGGCCGAGAGGCTCATCTCGCCTATCTCATCCAGGAATAACGTGCCCTGGTGAGCCATCTCAAAGCTGCCCCGTTTCTCTTTTTTGGCATCGGTAAAGGCGCCGCGCTCATGCCCAAAAAGCTCGCTCTCCAGGAGGGTTTCAGGTATCGCCCCGCAGTTTATGGCCACGAAAGGCCCGTTGTTTCTTGGGCTGTTGTAATGAAGGCAGCGGGCCACCATCTCTTTACCCGTGCCGCTTTCCCCAATGATCAGAACCGAAGTTTTGTATTCGGAAATTTTCTTTATAGTATCGAATAACTGCATCATTTTTTGGCTTTTGCCGACGATATTCCCAAAAGAATACTCGCGAAGGACTTCCTGGCGCAGCCGTAAATTTTCCTTCCGCAAATTCTCCCGTTCTTCGGCTTTACGTAAGGCCAATAACACTTCATCCGGTCGGAATGGTTTTGAAATGTAATCGTAAGCCCCTCTTTTCATGGCTTCTACGGCCGTGTCCAGGTTCCCGTAAGCGGACATCATAATCACCGTGGCTTCGATTTTCTTTTCTTTAAAAGCTTGCAGCAGCTCCAGCCCTCCCATCCCGGGCATCACCACATCCGAGAGAATGAAATCGAATGACTCAGATTCCACAAGACTCAAAGCCTCGCTTCCCTTCCCCACGGCGCGAACTTCATACCCTTCCCGCTTAAGGATCAAAGAAAGCATATGGCGCATTGACTCTTCGTCATCAACGATTAATATTTTTTTCCGCTCCATTTTTATCTCCCAAAAAGCTATTCACCGCCGAGCACGCCGTCTCTGCGCTCTCCACGGTTAAGAGGCGCAAAAACGGGCAGAGAAATGGTGAAGGTTGTCCCCTTCCCTTCTTCACTCCTGACCTGGATGCGCCCCCCGTAGGATTCAATAATGCGCAGGCAGATGGCCAGCCCCAGGCCTGTGCCCTCCCCTGCGGGTTTGGTGGAATAAAAAGGGTCAAAGATTTTGCCGATGGCTTCTTTCGGTATCCCGGGGCCGTTATCGGCAACTTCCACCCGGATCACCGAAACGACTTCACCGCGAGATGGAGTTAGAGCCCCTCCCCGGCTTCGCAGCAATGAATAATCAACCGCCGGCAAATCCTCCTTCCTTCTCTGGGGGAGCGCTATGGCTAATTCTTCGATCTCATCTTTGGGAAGAGCGCGCGCAGCCACGCCCAGTTTTTTCTCCCCCGCTGTCCCGGACGGGGTGGAGGAAGTGAGAGCATCAGCAGCATTCAGAAAGAGATTGATCATCACCTGCTGGATTTGATGGAAGTCTCCCTTCCATTTGGGCAGATCTTCCTGAAGTTCTTTGACCACATGTATTTGTTCCCAGATTTTCTTCTGATGCGCAAGCAATGATAAAGCGTTGATAATCACCGCATTTAGGTCCACCTGTTCTGCTACGCCGGGGGAAGGGCGCGAAAAATCCAAAAGCTCGCGGATGATCCGGCGAATGCGCTCGGCCTCGTTTCCCGTCCTTTTTAAGAGATCCTTTTCTTCCTCCTTGGTCAGGGCGCCGCTTAACAGCAAGTCCAGGTAACCTAAGATGGCTCCCGTTGGGTTTCCTACCTCATGAGCGACGCCTGCGGCCAACCGGCCGATGGAGGCCAGTTTCTCCGAACGGATTACTTCATTCTGGGCCTGTCGCAGCTCACGGTTGACCTTTTCCAGCGAGCGGATATAATCCTCCATCTTTGTACGATCCTCCCGCAGCCGGGAAGCCATACGGTTGAAGGAAGAAAATAGCTTGCCCACTTCATCCCCGCCCGAAGGCTCGCTCATAGAATCCAAATTGCCCTCGGCTATCTTTTCGGACATCCGCACTAATTTTTTCAGGGGTTTGACGATCACCCGCGAAAGCAGAAAGCTGCCCACGGCGATGAGCAAAAAAGCATCGAACAGGATATAGAGAAAAATTAGGGCCTGAGAACGGGAAAGAGTCTCGCGCAGGTCGTCCAAAGAAATTTCTGCGCGCAAGGCGCCCCAGGTTTCCCCCCGGTGGACCAAAGGGGCGGAGATGAAAAGGGGAGATTTTTTCATCAAGGAAAAAGATTCCCCCTCCCCGGCGCCATACGCTAAAATTTTCCCCGTATTGAATGCTTTCTCCAGGTCATCATCCCGCAAAATCGTGCCCACCCGTTCCGTCCTGGAATCGGCCAGCACGCGAAACTTCCGATCGACGACGGAAAAATTGGCAAAAAGATGGCTGGGGGCGGAAAGAGCTATGATCCGCCGCAAGTTTTCCGAAGGAGCACGGTCAGCGGCAAGAATAAAGTCTGCGGGGTTCAAATCTTCCAGAAACCGCTGCAGGGAGGCCATCATCTGTTTTCCCCCCTTTACTTTCTGTTGCAGAAGGTTCCGCTCCTCGACTTTGAGGAAAAGGATCCCTATCAGGGCCACGGCGCCGATCATCAATGCCGTAAGGGTGAAAACAATTTCCGTGCGTATGCCCGGTCGAAAATTCCAAGCCATTTTCTATTTCTTTGCCACAGAGGACACCGAGATCACAGAGTTATAAAGAAATCCGCTTAATACCATCAACCAGTTTGCCTTGGCCGAAATTGATTAATAATGCCCGTTTGAACCCCGTACTCTTAAGATACGATAAGACCTGAGCCGTAAAGACATCTTCCAACCTACGAACGGATTTTATCTCGAGTAACAGTTTAGCCATTTGAAAAGCTGTCAAATCCCCCTTCATCCCCCTTTTTCA
>JASEHN010000483.1 GCA_030018715.1 Thermodesulfobacteriota bacterium
AGTTTATCCTGATAATCTTTGTACATCCGTGTCCAAAAAGATATTTCCTATATAATTAAAATATTTTTAAACCCAGATTTCGCAGAGGACGCAGAGAAAAAACAAAATCGGTTACTTAAGTTTACTGATATCCTCTTCCTTTATCGATCACCACTAAAATGTCGCTGTCTTTTATCACAAAATCAGCGGAGGGAATCATTTATTGCGTTTCGCAAAAGTAATGGAACTTCGCTCCGCTTACAATCACCCCCTCACCCTGCCCTCTCCCCCCATTTGGGGGGAGAGGATAAAGGTGAGGGGGGTAGATCCGTCGTTGATCAATGTTCCATTACTTATGCGAAGATCAATAAATCTGATCGGTAAGGGCATCTCTGGAAGCAATCACGCCAATGTGCTGCTTTTTCCTTTACCCCTAAAAGTTTGGAGTATAGACCAAAAAGATCATTTTTACCATCGCAAAAACCCTTTGCATTCGCTTTTAAAAATGATATAAATAATTCACCTGGAGGTAATGCGCATGGCCATCAATCCCAGCCCTCAGGTTTTTTTGTTTCTAAGCCAGATCCTGGGGAAAAAAATTGTTGATTCCACAGGCCGGCCCTGGGGGAGGATCTGCGACCTGGTGGTCACCATCGCCGAATTATTTCCTCCGGTGACTGGAGTCCTTTTCACGCCCATCGGGAAAAAAGCCATCCTCCGTTTCTCCTGGGAAAAGATCATCAATTTGGGCCGGGAATTAATCGCCGAACCCCCAAACATAGGAAATCAAGCCGAAGTAACCGTGAAGGAAGGGGAGTTGCTGCTTAAAGAATCCCTGTTGGACAAGCAGATTGTGGACACCCATGGGGCCAAGGTCTTGCGGGTGAATGATCTCCATCTTTTAAAGGTTAACCACAGCCTGCGCCTGGTCCATGTGGACGTCGGCCTCCGCGGGCTGATGCGCCGGGTAGGCTGGGAAAAAGCCATGGACAAATTTTTCCAATGGTTCTTCGACTACCATTTAACCGACTCTTTAATCCCCTGGAGGTTCGTCCAGCCTCTTTCTTCCCCCGACCTGCTGCGCCTGAAGATCGCCCAATACCGCCTGGCCCAGCTCCACCCGGCGGACCTGGCGGACATTATCGAGGAACTGGACATTCACAAGCGGTCCGAGGTCTTCCAGTCCCTGGACATCGAGACCGCCGCGGAGACCCTCGAAGAAACAGACCCGAAGATTCAGGTCCGCCTGATTGAAAACCTCAATCTGGCCCACGCTTCTGACATTATCGAGGAGATGTCCCCCAGTGAGGCGGCTGATCTTCTGGGAGATCTTCCCAAAGAAAAAGCCGAGGGCATCCTCAAAGAGATGGAAAAAGAAATTGCCGATGACGTCAAAGAGCTCCTGGTCCACCCCGAAGAAAAAGCCGGAGGGTTGATGACCACTTCTTTTCCAGCCCTGACGGCGGAAGCGAATGTCCAGGAAGCCCTGGCTTATCTTCGCCAGCAGGCGGAAAACCTGGATTTGATCTACTATCTTTATGTTACCGACGCGGAAGACCACCTCCTCGGGGTGGTCAGCCTGCGGGATCTCTTCACCGCCCATCCGCAGGCCAGCCTTGCGGAACTGATGGATGCGCGCGTCGTCACCGTAACGGTCAAGGAGGAGAAAGAAGAAATCGCCAGCCTTTTTGCCAAGTATGGTTTTCAGGCTATCCCGGTGACGGACAAGCATAACCGGATTAAAGGGGTAATCACTTTTAAAAATCTTCTCGAAGTGGTCGCGCCCCAATTAGGGAAATGATTAATATGGAAGAAGGGGATATACAACCTTGCCCGAAACCCGCCCGCAGACATCCATGCCGGCTGCCGCCGAAAAAACTTCCCGCAAAGGGTTTTTAAGAAACCTGGGGATTTTCTTAGCCCTCATCGGCCCGGGCATCATCACTTCCAACGTGGACAATGATGCGGGTGGGATCACCACTTATTCCCTGGCCGGTTCTGAATTCGGCCTGACCCTTCTCTGGATTCTGATTCCCATTACTTTAGCGTTGATCGTCATCCAGGAAATGTGCGCCCGCATGGGGGTGGTCTCTGGAAAGGGGCTCTCCGACCTGATCCGCGAGCGTTTTGGGGCCAAGGTCACCTTCTATTTGATGATTGCCCTTTTTTTTACCAATTTCGGCAACGCCATATCCAATTTTGCGGGGGTGGCGGCCAGCATGGAAATATTCGGAGTCAGTAAGTATCTGTCCGTTCCCCTGAGCGCCTTTTTCGTCTGGTGGCTGGTGGTCAAGGGCAGTTACAAATCCGTGGAAAAAGTTTTCCTGGTGGCCTGCTTTTTCTATATCTCCTACATCATCTCCGGATTCCTGGCCAAACCTGACTGGGCCCTGGTCGGCGAGCAATTGATCACCCCCACCATCCGTTTCGAAGCGGATTTTCTGACCATGGCCGTGGGCCTGGTGGGCACGACCATTGCCCCCTGGATGCAATTTTATCTGCAATCTTCCGTCGTGGACAAAGGTTTGAAAACCGAGGACTACCAGTATGCCCGCATGGATGTGATCTTTGGCTCGGTGATCGTGAATATAGTGGCTTTCTTCATCGTCATGCTTTGCGCCGTCACCATTTTTCAGGCCGGGATAAAAATCGAGACAGCCAAAGACGCGGCCCTGGCCCTGGCCCCCTTAGCCGGAAAATATTGCACCTGGTTGTTTGCTTTTGGCCTGCTGAACGCTTCCCTGTTCTCCGCCTCCATTCTGCCGCTCTCGACGGCCTACACCATCTGCGAAGCCTTCGGCTGGGAATCCAGCCTCAATCGCAAGTTCGGAGAAGCCCCCCAATTTTACGGTCTATACGCTTTGATGATTTTCCTGGGAATGGGGGTTATCCTTATCCCGGACGTTCCCTTGATCTCCATTATGTTTTACTCGCAGGTGATCAACGGCCTGCTCCTTCCTTTCGTTCTCATTTTCATGCTGATACTGGTAAACGACCGGAAGATCATGGGTAATTATGTCAACGGCCCGATCCTAAACCTCATCTCCTACCTGACTATCATCGCTCTTATCTTCCTGTGCGGCATGATGGTTTACACCTCTCTGCGTTAATCCGGTTTTTTAATCTTGAAAGTTTCCCTGTCAAAGGGTATATTTCATCCTAAGTTGTATCAGTTTAGAGTTTTGAAAAAATGGCGGCAATGCCTCTGTTTGGGCCTGGGGGCCAGGCCGGAACGCGCCGGAAGCATCGGTTGGGTTTCC
>JASEHN010000484.1 GCA_030018715.1 Thermodesulfobacteriota bacterium
CCGCAATGAGCACCTCGGGGATATATATTTCATTATTCTTAAATCTGACCCCAATGCGGTCCATTGCTTTAATCAATCCTTCTTTTAAGATGCTCTCCGCTGCTTCTCCGGCATCCAAAGCCATCTGCGTCAACGCCTTCACTCCATCCATCTTCCCCTGTGAGAGAGTGTTATAAAACTCTTCTTGGTCAATCATTCTTTCCTCCTTTATAAAAAATCATGCTAAATACCCTACATTACCTATAGGGGTGAGGTTGAAAGCCTTCATAACAAAGTAACGGAAAAATGGGTAAAGAGATTTTTCAAGCAATGGTTAATAAAAAATGGGTCTTCTCCAATTTAGTTGGTGAAATTTAGCAATACAATTAATGAATTTTCACTCACTTTAGGTCACTTTCGTCGCTCAGAAGGAAGGCACATATTCCCGGGCATGTTGGTACATGGCTAAGATGTTTTCTACTGGCACGTCCGGTTGGATATTATGGACCGCGCCCAGAACATAGCCGCCGCCCTTACCTAATTGTTCAACCCTCGTCTCCACTTCCCTTTTGACATCCTCCACGCCGCCGAAGGGCAAGATGTGCTGGGAATTAATAGCCCCCCAGAAAGCCAGCCGATCGCCGTATCGTTGTTTCAGTACCGCCGGGTCCATGCCCGCCGCGCTGACCTGGATGGGATTTAAGATATCCACCCCGATCTGAATTAAATCTTCGATAATCGCCGCCAGGGATCCGCAGGAATGTAGGAGAATCTTGGCTGGAGTGAGATCGTGGATCAGCCGGAAGTATTTCTCAAGGCGGGGATGGATGTGGTTTCTGTAGTGAGCGTAGCTGACCTGAAGTCCATTTTGAGTTCCTAAATCATCGGCGGTCAGGATGATGTCCACTTCTTGCCCGACTTCTTTCAGGATGTTTTTGCAGATATGGGTGTTGACCTCGAGAACAGCATTAAATAGAGCATCGAGGAGATTGGGGTTGAGGATAAAATCCATGTACCAGTCCTGAAATCCTCGCAGGTATTGGCTCATGTGGACAAACGGGGCCGGTACGGCCAACACGGCAGCGCAGTCGGTGTTCTGGCGAATCCAATTCAAGCGGCCCCGCAGGTGGCGAATCCATCCCGGGTCGTCCGGGTCGGGCCAGGGATAATTCACGATATCAGATAGAGAAATATCCCCCTGCAAAGGGAAATTGATTTGGTCGTAATAGTAACTTCCTGGGGGTTTGACCCGCACACAACCCCAGGCGTCCCGGTATTGATTGAGGCCAAGCTCCGCGGCTACGCTTTTGTCCGGGGCACCCGGAAAAAGGCCGCGAGTATCAATATCCAAAGCCCGAAGGACCCGTTCTTCCACGTTGACCGTTTGCATCATCCGGTGAGTAATTTCGATCTTCGGCGCAATTCCCAAATGCTGAGCCAGGCGGATATATCCATCCACCACGATGCTGGAATCTACAGTCGATCCCAGATCCAGTGGGACCTTATCGGGTTGTTGGTGGTTTATGGCCGCCAGTACTCTTTCCCGGTGAGTCATTGATTTGGGCATTATAGTCTCCTTTATCCAATGCTCATCGACTGAACGCTCACTTGAAGGCGATTGATTGAGTTTATTTGACTGTAGGTTCTCACGTCAAGAGTAATTTATGCCGCGCCCTTTGCTCACATAAATCTTGACGCGCGTTTTCTACTCCTATATATAAAAAAAAGTTTCTTCTTTAAGGGCCTCAAATGCCACTTTCGTTTTAAATAATGGTGGGTACCGCTTCTTCAAATTCTCCACTTGGGCCTCCCCCTTTTTCTTCCCAAGTGTAACATATCACCCTCTCGAAATTTCGGGGTCCGTTATAATTCCCTTTTTGGGGTTCATTTATATAATATGGATGGTAGCCAAGTGATTATTTCTGGAAAGACCATGCACAATATTAAGCCGATCGCTTGAAGCCCCAAGAATGGAAAAACAGCCCAATTAAGGTCCGTCATAGTGATGTTTGGAGGAGTGACACTCTTTAAGTAATACATGGGGGGTGCGAATGGTGGGGATAAGAAAGATAATTGCATATTTAGCACAAAAAGTATACCAAACCACAAAGGATCAAATCCTAGATTTTTAATGAGTGGTATCATCACTGGCCCAACAAGCACTAATATTGGCAGCCAGTCTAACATTAACCCCATTACGATCAGAAGGATTTGAATCAGAATCATAATTACCCATGGGTCAAATTCTAAGCTGCCAACAATTTGTTCCATGTACCTCAACCCTCCAGCGAGGGTATAAACAGTTGTCATTCCGGACGCCCCGAAAATTATCCACATTATCATTGCTGTAATAGAAACGGTTTGTAATGCCGTTTCCTTTAAGGCTGTCAAAGTCAACTTTTTGCGGAGCGCTGCAGCCAGCACTGCACCGAAAGCTCCAACACCAGCGGCTTCGGTAGGTGTTGCTATTCCTGCAAAAATACTTCCCAAAACTAATACGATAAGGGTTGTCGGGATTACCAGTCCTTTTAAACTCCTGACCTTTTCTAAAATCTTAGGTTGGGGCACGTCAGATGGCAGACCAGGTCCATAGTTAGGCTGTAAGTAACATCGGACTGCTATGTAAACAATGTATAAAAATCCCAAAAGCAAGCCAGGCATTACCGCACCGGCAAATAAGTCACTCACTGGTATGCCGGCTACCATTCCGTATATAACCAGCATAATACTAGGTGGTATCAGAATACCCAAACATCCGCCAGCCATGATCGTGCCAGTTGCTAAATATTTATTGTAACCACGATTTAGCATTTGGGGAAGCGCAATAATGCCCATCATGACGACACCAGCCCCAATGATACCCACCATGGCAGAAATAATCAAACAGGTAATGACTGTAGTAATAGCTAAGCCGCCTCTAATTCTCCCCATCCATAACAGCATTGATTTATAAAGATCTTCAGCAACCCCCGATTTTTCCAGGATTACGGCCATGAAAACGAACATGGGTGCGGCTATGAAGGCATAACTAATCATTTGGTCCCAAGTTCGTAATACAATAAGTAAAAAGATACTGGGCCCCCAATAAATCAGGGCCAGAATGGCAGCTGTTCCCCCAGTCACAAAGGCAACTGGAAAACCCAGGAACAATAGCAACATAAAAAGCGCAAAGAAAATTACTGAAAAAAGTTCAATATTCATTTAAACACAACTTATATTTGGTCGAAAGACTAATCCTTATGGATAGCCT
>JASEHN010000485.1 GCA_030018715.1 Thermodesulfobacteriota bacterium
CAAGAGCGTGGAAGCTCAGAACAAGACCATGGAAGATTGGGATAAAAAGATCCTGGCCCTGCAACAGGAAAAGGAGAGTAAGGTAGCCAAGGGTGAAGAAGAGGCTGAGGCAGAGAAACCTTCCACCGTCCCAGATGCCCAGGCCAAAGTTGAGCCGGCCAAAGTACCGACTCCTGCCAAGAAGGCGGAGCCGGAGGAAAAAAAGCCTGTTGCCTCTTTAGAGGAGGCTTACAAAAAGGCTTATGATCAGTTTACCAAGGGGGATGTCGAGGGAGCCAAGACAGGGTTCAAGAAAATCCTGGAGGTCTACCCCAAATCCAAGTATGCCGAGAATGCCCATTACTGGCTGGGAGAATGTTATTTTACCGAAAAGAAGTTTGAAGAGGCTATTTTGGAATTTGACGAAGTGATCAAGAAATACCCCAAGGGAAATAAAGTTCCCGACGCTTTGTACCGCCAAGGAATTGCCTTCCTGGAGATGGCCGACACGGTTAACGCCAAATTGATTTTGAAAGAAGTCATCAAGCGCTATCCTAAGTCCGACCAAGCCAATCGCGCCCGCAAAAAATTAAAAGATATCGGATAAAGCTTCGCGGCCCAAAGCGAAGGCCTGCCTCCCAATTTTTCTAAGATAGCTATTCATTGTAAAGGAATGACCGTGGCTCCCCGGGGCACCGGAAGCTTAAAATCCTGCTCCTCCCAGCGGGGATTTAATTCCACCTCGCTATATTCCACCGTAAGCTGGGCCTTCGGGGTGAAGGAAGTAAACTGGATTTTCTGAGGGAAAAGGAGTCCCTGAAATTGGCGGAAGTCTTCAAAAACCATGCGGTTGAATAAATCCGGACGGTGGAATTCGGCGCGGATAATCTGAAAAGAGAAAGGATTTACCCAGAGAACCTGGCGCTCCTGGCGGTGAACGGAAACGAGTTCCAGGGCCCACAGGCTTTCCTCCCGATGACGGCGAACGGAGGCTGTATCGAAGTCAATCAGAAGAGGGCCTCCTAATAAAAGGGCAACGACTTCTTCCGGCTCCAGGGCAACGGGCAGAGCCGAGAAAAGATGGCTGCCCGTGGCTTGGCCCCGGTAATAGCGATTTTCTCCCGGATGATAAAGGTTCAATTCACGGCCATCCGTTACTATATAGAACTGGGGTGTGCCCAATGGGCCTAAAGTTTCAGCCCGCAACAGCGCTGGCCGGCGGACAAAAAAGACCTGCTGGGCACTAAAGTTTTTTGCTGCCGCAGTAACTTTCACCTGGGCCAGGCCTTTTAGCCCTTCAATAGCCTTAAGGCGCGCCCGAACTTGATCCAGCAGCAATTCCGGCGGGGGAGTTTCCGGGAGGAGGACGGGAAGAGTGGCACAACCGCTTAAGGAGGAGAAGACCGCAAAAAAGAGGAAAAGAATCCAACTCCTCATGGGCGTTTCTTTTCTTTCCGCAATTTTTTAATTTTTTCTTTCAGCTCGGTTTTTTTGGGGTCCAATTTCATGGCCCGTTCATACATCATGATGGCTTTATCGATCAGGTTGCGGCTGGCGTAGGCATCGCCCAGATGCTCGGCAATCACCGGGTCTTCCGGGGCTAAGCGGTGGGCTTTTTCCAGCTCAATCACAGCTTTCTCTATTTCTCCTTTTTTGAAGTAAACCCAGCCCAGGCTGTCGGTGATATAGCCGTCATCTGGCTTCAGCTCCAGGGCCCGCTTGATGAGAGCCTCCGCTTCATCCAGGTTGATTCCTTTTTCGGCATAGGTGTAGCCGATGTAATTCAAAGCTTGCGGGTGGTCGGGATTGATCTTAAGGACCAGGCGCATCTGATTGATACACTCCTGCCAATTCCCGGATTTGTCGTAAAGGACTCCCAGGTTGAAAAGGATTTTTTCGTCCCGGGGAGCATACTCCAGGGCTTTTTGGAGAAGGCGGATTCCTTCCTCGTACTGGTTGGCTTTCTCGTAAAGAGACGCTAAGAAGCGATAGAGGTTGGGGTTATCCGGTTTTGCCTGGATTGCGGTTTGCAGAGAGGAGATAGCCTCTTTGGCCTTGTTCTGGTTATCGTAAATATAAGCCAGATGGATTTGCGCATCGACGTAGAACGAGGAGGAAGGCGGAATGCGCTTGAATTCATCCGCAGCCCGCTCGAACTCTTTTTTCTCCTCGTAAGCGGTTCCCAGATAATAGCGCACTCGATCATTATCCGGCTTTGCCGAAAGAACAAGGGAGAACTGGGCGATGGCTTCTTCGAGGCGCCGCTGTTCGAAATAGATGAGCCCGATCTTTGTGCGCACCTCCGTGTTATTGATGGTCAGTTTATCTACCTCATGGAATTCAGTCAGGGCTTCGTTTAGCTTGTTCTGGCGGATGAAAACCTGTCCCAGGCGCTCATGGGCTTCCGGGTTAGAAGGATTCAATTCCAGGATGTCCCTGTAAATCTTGATGGCCTTTTCATACTCTTGCTGAATTTCATAAATCAGGGCTAAATCCATCAGGGCGGGTTCGAATTGGGGCTTGATTTCCAAGGAGGCTTGGTAGTGTTTCTGGGCTTCAGCGAAACGCTTTGCCTCGGCATAGACGCGCGCCAGGTAGTAATGCCCCATCAAAGACTGGGGGTCGATTTCCAGAAGGGCCTGGAAGTTAGTAATGGCGTTTTCATAATTTTTTTGCTCGGCGTATAGAGTTCCCAGGAAGAGACGGGCTTCCTGGTTTTTGGGCTCAAGCTGGATTACTTTCTGGTAGGCCTGGAGGGCTTTTTCGCGCTGATTGAAAGAAAGGTATAAACCTCCCAGGAGAAGGTGCGCAGGAGCGCTATGGGGGTTGACCTGGATGGCTTTCTCTACCTCCTGCAGAGCCTTTTCTGGAAAGCCCTTCTTTAGATAAAGGGCAGATAGATGAGTATGCAGGTAAGCAGAAGCTTTATCCTGCTCCAGGGCTTTCTGGTACTGGTCGGCTGCCTGATCGATATCGCCCGCTTTTTGGTGAAGCTGGGCGAGGAGAAAATGGTAATAGGATTTAGCGGCAGGCCCCGGCGGCAAAAAATCTTTGGCAGGGGGAGGGAGGGGTTTCACCGCTGCGCAGGCAGGGGCCATAAGCAAAACCAGAAGATAAAAACAAGCCCTTTGCATTAAGGACACGTATACCCCTTCTTTCTATGACAATCCTTAGCTGATGTAAGATTTATTGTATAGGAATTTCCTTTTTGGACACGGATGTACACAGATTATCAGGATAAAC
>JASEHN010000486.1 GCA_030018715.1 Thermodesulfobacteriota bacterium
GGCATGAGGCACCCTGCCTGAGGCGGAGCGGTGTATAACGGCCCGTTGGGCAGGGTAGCAAAGCTGGCATCCATAACCTTCTGGCAATAAGGCGTGTATGATTGTAGAACGGCAAATTTCAACGCATCTTCCATGGATTTCTGGTCTAACCCAAGTTTGCTCTCTTTGACCCGATGGTCAGACTCCCAGAGTTTCTCCCCGGTTTTCGCGTCTTTCAGCTCAAACCTTGCTCCCACGGTTATGGAGGTGTAGGCTACAAGGTAAGTAGTGCTGAATTCCGTGACCGTGGTATAAAGTAGAGCGTCTGCGCCCAAAAGTTTCCCTAATTCCTGAGGGGTCAGGGAATTGACCTGACCTGCTTCGTGAATTCCTTTTTCAAAGAGCCTTTTGTCAATTACGGAAATGCTCGTGGTCTCGTATCCCTTGATCGATGCTTTTTGCTGAATAAGGGGGCGAAAGGCCTCCGGGGCTTTCAGATTGACGGTTTCGTTCAATACGGGTAGAACAGCAATCGATCGGGGAAGCCTTGATTTATAATCAGGAACCAGTGAATGCTGGGCTCCTGCGGCACATCCGGCCAACAGGGCTAAGATCCCCAGGGTAAAAAATAGATGCGCCTTTTTAACCTGTTTCATAAATTCATCTCCCTTTTTTTACCTGTGAACAACTGCTTATCTGGGGGTCACGACAATTTCAATTGTATTCCAGGTGGTGCCGACAACCTTGACGGCAAACTCCTTAAAACTTTTCCGGCTGATTTCTTCAGAAAGGGACTGGGCGCTGCCTTTGATGTCCAATTCAATTTTGGCCACATTCCCCGAGAAACTGCGCTCGTAAACCCCTTCCACGCCGCGGACCTGCCCCTGAAGCATGTTTTTGAATTTCCTGATATCCTCATGGCTGGAGAGGCCGTTCACAATGATCTGGACCAGGGTTGTGGCTCCGACCCGCTTCTGGAAATTTTTAATGATGTCATCCATCATCTTTTCGGAAATCTTGGCGCTGGCCTTTTTCAAGGCCTCCACGCCGCCGGTTACTTCATCGATATGGACGGCGGCTGCATGTTCGGAACCGGAAGAGAGCACGCTTCCGGTATCGGTTTGAATGGCTCGCAAAGAGACATTGGCCTGCGTGGATTTCATGGCAGTTCCGGCGATGGGTCCCAGCGATCTGGCTAAAGCCTTCCCCACGATGACGACTTCGGCATCGGCTTGTTTGCCCAGAGTAATGGCGGCGCGGTCGTTCAATTCCGCAACCCGAAAGGCCGGGGTAACTGTGATATTCTTTGATTGAGCTTGGTGGTCCACCAAATCAAACCCTTTTTCCCGAAAGCGGTCCATGATCGTATTTTCAGTGATGGCCAGATCCGCTTGCTCTCCCCGATGAAGACCCCACCAGTAATAATAATGGGTTTTGCCGATATTCTGCTCGGCAATCAAAATCATGATTCTCGGCTTGCCTACGCGGCTTAAAAGGAGGCCCAGGGCATCTAATTTATCCTTTATGGAACCGATGGCCACAGCGGCCTGAATAGTCACTTCATAAACGTTTTTCCCCTGATTTTCCCCTATAATTTTGTAGCTCTGGACGTATCCCTCGGTCTTGGTGTAAATTTCATCGTTCAAGAGTTGAAAATTTTGCACCCGGGTCTCTGAGGAAACCATCGTGCCCACTGCCTGCTCCACGGCTTTTACGAGGGCGTCTTTGATGGCTCGATCTTTGCCGATCAACATATCGCTTCCTTCGAACCATCCCTCCCCTTTGGTTGTAATGTTCTGGACCTCCTGCCCGCCCGCCCCCACGCGCAAGGTCAGGAGAAACAGAACAATGAATGTTCCGATCAAAGAGCTCTTTTTCAAAGAGGTTCACTCCTTTCTCAGAAAAACCGCAACTCGTCTTTGAGCTTACGGATGATTAAAAGGGCATCCGCCCCTGAAACCGGCCCCATGGGGGCGAATTCTCCGGTGGACAGGTCTTTCGCTTCCATGACCCCCCTGGTAGTCATCACCATCACGGCGTTAAAATAGGGAAGATCGTTGCGCAGGTCCGGAAACGGCGATTTGGATCCGACAAATTTTGTAGCCAGTTTTTCATCGCCGCTTACTTTCATCAGAATGTCTTCGATCATCATGGCGTAAGCCGCACGGTTGATCTTTTCGCTGGGGAAAAATTTGTGGTCGGGAGAGGGCTCAAGGCCCCTTACTCCCAGGCGCAATATGGTATCAATATCCGCGCGCAGGACATGGTTCTGGATGTCCGTGGCCGCTTCAGCTTTGACGATGCGGTCGGCTTCGAATTTTTTCCCGGGAGCCTGGTAGGCCGTGTCGAATCTTTTGGGGGTTCGCTTTTCATAAAGTTTTTCCAGAAGCAATTCCTGGATGAACAGGGCGGCTACGTCTGCCCGGCTGATTTCTTCGATGAGGGCAATCTTTTTGCCGATCAAAGACCCCGGGGCCGCTCTTTGAATTTTTTGCACGACTTTCCATTCACTGTCCGCTTCGATCAGGTATTTGTCGTTCAGGTCCAATACCTTTTTAAACATTTCCCCGGCTTTGTCAAAGTTAAAAGCGAATTTGTGCGCTCTCCCCATGAAGAAATAGGCGGCGGAAGACTTCGGGTTTATTTTGACCGCGTCATCAAACTCATCTACGGCTTTTTCGATCCATTTCTCTTTTCTCTCCAGGGAATAAAGCCTGATCATGCCCACGTGGGCATTGACTTTGTCATCTGGTTTTTCGGCCAGCCCCTTGGCCTTTTTCATGTTCTCAAAAGCTTTTTCAAAATTATTCTGGTTAGCGAAAACGAGGCCCAGGCCCACATAGGCCGGAGAGAATTTTCGGTCAAGCTGCAGGGCCAACTCAAATGAGCGTTGCGCTCCAGCATAGTCCCCTTTCTCCAGCAATCTGTTGCCGGTGAAGACGTGATGTTCTGGCGTATCCAGAGCCGCCTCCGGTTTGCGTGGAGGTTTGGCACAAGAAGTCATCATTACCCCGAAAGCCAATACGACGAAAACCACCATCAAAATGGAAAAGCAGCTTCGCCAGTTCATAGAAACCTCCTTGAAATTAATCAGGACACAGATTTTCGCAGATTTCCACAGAAAACTTTTTTTTGCATTTAAAATCTTGAAAATCCGTGTTCATCTGCGTCCAAAAATTTTTTAAAATTAATCGACCACCACGAGCACGCGGCATTGCTCTAAGAAACTTAAGTTTTTCGA
>JASEHN010000017.1 GCA_030018715.1 Thermodesulfobacteriota bacterium
CGCCCTGGCCCCCGAGCCTGAGAAAGCCACCGGTAACGATAACTCTCAAACAAACCGATTCCCAAACAATAGGTTAACATGAGTCAAATGGAAAAAATTTATTTCTGTCCGAAACGGTTCACCTATGCCTTTAAAGTTCTAAGAATGAAGGACTCGTATAAAGTCAAATTTTGGATGGCAATGTAAAAAGTTCTCCGCCACAGGCGGACAAGGCGCGCAAATTCTGAGGAGTGAGGCCTACTTACAGGTACGCCGCAACGACGAAGGATTTAGCGCAATCCACCTAATGCGGACCCGCCTTGGCGGGGACTTTTTACAAAGCCATCAAGAATGAACCAAAGGATGGGTTGCCATGGAAGATGAAGCCAGAATGGAGTTAAAAAAGCTTTCCGGCGAACATTCCCGTTTATTATGGGAAATCGCCAAAACGGGTGATCTAAGCACGTTGTCCCCGGAAAATAAAAAGTTGGCTGAAATCATGCTGGAGCATGAAGAATATCACAATCAATTCGAGATTGCTGATCTTTTAAGCGAACACGAGTATGATGTCGATAATGAAATCAATCCTTTTCTTCATGTTACCATCCATGCCATAGCGGAGACCCAACTGGAAAACAGGGACCCCATCGAAGTTTACCAGTTTTACAACGCCATGAGAAAAAAGAAAGCTTCCCATCATGAGGCTGTGCATCTCATATGCGCGGTACTCGCCCCTTTTATTTTTAAGACAGGCCGCGATAAAAAGATGTTTGATTTAGAAGAATACCGATCCCAGCTCAAGAGTTATAAGTATATGAAACCGGAAAAAATATTCAGTTCGCTGGAAAAACAAGAAGAAGATTCCGCAGACGATTGAGAAGTCACTACAGATACCTGAAAGGCCATTGCGTAAGGCCCTGTAGATTACCCACTCATCCCTACGTTAAAGAGGAATTGTACACAAGACATTCACTTCAAGAACGCAAATCAATAATAAGAGCCAAGAGCAGACTTGACCCCTTTTTTATAATGCCCGGAGCCTTTTTTGCTTTTGGGCTGGGCGGGAGTTGGGAATTCCTCTTAACGAATTGGCCAGGCGCTTAGAAATGAGCCCGCCGGCGGTTGGATATGCCGTCCAGAGAGGAGAGGCTATTGCCCAGCAGAATAGGTGGCAGCTCGATCATTGAGTTATTTACTTATTTAAGGGCGTCCCCCTTAACAATATGTTTGTCGGTGCTCTGGCTTTCCTTGTCAGAAAGTTTTTGCAATTGTTTTAGGATGTCATCCAGATAGCTCTCGTATGTCGCCAGGCGGTTTTTTGTTTTACACACCTCTTCGACCAAATGCGCCATTTTTATGGCAATAGAAACATTGTAAGCAAAGCTGGAAAAGAATTGCAAACTTTTCTCGTTGAAACTGTACTTTTCATTAATTAGCACCGCACTGAGTACCCCGTTCATTTTTCCCTGATGGGGAATGGGAATACTCATGAGGGAAGTGATTTTCGATTCTTTTTTCCTATATTGAAAAAATCCTGAGAAATCCTCTGGTTGTCGCAACAACAAAGGGCTGTTCTGCTGGAAGGCTTTATAGGCTACCTCCTTTTCTTCATTTAGACCTACCTGCCCATATAGTGGATCAAAAGCATAGATTAAATGGGTTTCCAGATTCTCGTTCTTCTCATCCATGAAAAAAATTGTAGAGCGGTCTGCCTTCAGGCAGTGTAGGGATTCCTGGGCAATGACTTCAAGGATTTTGTTTAGGTCTTTGTGGGCGTTGATCATAGAACTAATTTTCAAGAAAGCTGCCTCCAGACGCGTAACATACATCAACGCCTTCTTTCCCTTAAATTCTTGATTGATAATCTCCCGCTTTGACGATTGTTTTAAAATGTTCTTAAAAAACATTTTATATGAACTTCCTTTTAACAACCTTCCCTATAGGATAGGAGAAGCTTTGATAGAATTGGTTTGCCTTTATGGCCCTCCTCCTGAACTTTTCTGTTTTCCCTTTCTTTAAAAATTTTATCCTTCCATCCTACACAAAAAAACCCATCTCCTTTTAAGAAATGGGGTGTTAATGATCTACAAGCCATTTCTTGAGCACAACTTAGATCCTCCAAGAACGCGAAAAGTAGAGCGCTAGTGGTGTTGCACATATGTTTTGGTATGTTTGTAACCTCGTACATGGCCGTTAAATCTATGGAAAATCATCTTTGAAATATAGCCATATTTTTGTGCTACACCAATAGCCTATGAGTTGGCGAGTTAGCGGGGGTTTAACTTCTTGAAGTCTAACAAAAAAGCATTCGCGGATCAAGATGAGATTTTTCAGCCTTTGAGCTGGGTTAATAATAATCTTTTTCCCTCCCATAGAAACTGTTATTGATCGGTGGTATAGTGCCAGACCGTGATCGCGGAAATAGAGCCACCTTCGGATCGCCGAAATCGGGCCAAGTTGTGATCGGCGAAATGGAGCCAAAGGGTGATCGCCGAAATGAGGCCACTTCGTGATCACCGAAATCGAGCCACCCGGCCGATCCGTTTTTTTTGAAAAGACCCAAGAGCATCTCGGACATGGTAACCAAAATCAGGTAGACTCTCGGGAGAATAGAGAATAATCCCGGGAGGATCTACCATGGCCAACAGGAGATTCGAGATGTTTCATTATCGACAAGTAATTCATCGTATGCGCATGGGCGAAAGCGATCGAGCCATTGCCAAGACCAAACTAATGGGGCGACTCAAATGCGGCCACGTTCGTGCCGTTGCTGAAAAAAGCGGATGGTTGGGAGATGTGCCGCTTCCCGATGACGACGAGCTGGCGGCCGCTTTTGAAACGGAACAAATTCCCAATCCCACTCGTCAGTCCCTGCGTCGACCTTACGAACAGCAGATCCAGCAGTGGACCGAGGAAGGCGTATGCTGGAGCACCATTCATGAAGCGCTGGTGAATCAGTTCGGGTTTGGCGGCAGTTACTCCTCGGTACGGCGGTTGGCTCAGAAGCTGAAGAAACAGCATCCCCACGCCACCTGTATTCTGGACTTTGCACCCGGGGAGGCGGCCCAGGTGGATTTTGGCAAAGGTCCCACCATCACCGATGCCTTTACCGGGGAGGTGATTCTCACCTGGATTTTTGTCATGACCCTTTGCTTCAGCCGGCATATGTACGCCGAGATCGTCCCCAACCAGAAGGTCGAGACTTGGCTGGCCTGCCACCGCAGAGCCTTCGAGCATTTTAACGGAAATGGAAATGGGGTCACCCATTGTTAACGGAAGGGACTAAATAACGGCGCCTTTGTGGTAGGGCGCTGGGAAAAGATATAGGAGGATATTATGCCTACGGTATTTGTCAACGACGTATACCTCTACTACGAGGAAGCAGGAAGGGGGTTCCCGATCCTTTTTGTGCACGAATTCGGCGGGGACTGGCGAAGCTGGGAGCCGCAGGTGCGTTTCTTTTCCAGCCGCTACCGGGCCATCACTTTCTCGGCCCGGGGTTATCTTCCTTCCGACGTGCCGGATTCCCCTGCAGCTTATTCTCAGGACTGGCAGGTTGAGGATGTCAAAGGGTTGCTGGATGCCTTGCGAATTGACCGAGCTCATATCTGCGGACTTTCCATGGGGAGCTACACTACCCTGCTGTTTGGGTTGAAATACCCCGACCGGTCCTGTTCTCTTGCCATTGCCGGTTCGGGCTACGGCAGCGGAAAAAGCCGTCAGGAATTTCACCAACGGGTAGCTGAGATGGCTGACCAAATGTTAAAAGACGGGATGAAGGCCATTTCCCAGGCTTACACCCAGGGGCCGGCACGCGTACAGTTTCAGAACAAAAACCCACGTGGCTGGGAGGAATTTCGCCAGCAATTTGAGGAACATTCGGCCAAGGGTTCTGCCTACACTTTTCTGGGGGTGCAGCGGCAGCGGCCGTCCGTCACAGATTTAGGTAAGCAGCTTAAAAATATGTCTCTACCCGTGTTGATTATGTTGGGAGACGAGGACGAGCTGGGGATAGAGGGCAGTCTATTCATGAAGCGAAACATCCCCCGCGCCGGGTTGGAGATTTTTCCCCGCAGCGGTCATACATTGAATCTGGAAGAGCCGGAGCGCTTCAATTCCTCTCTGTTAAACTTCATTACCGCAGTGGATGCAGACCGCTGGGAAGCGCGCGATCCCCGCAGTCTCGCCGGGTTGATGTAATGCCATGAAACAGGCTTATCCTTTTAGGCTGTCTGATCGTCGGGGCATAATTCCAAATAATGCGTCATTAGGTAAAACGGCAAAAAGTTATGGCATTTTGGGGGTTTTGGGGGTCAGGCAACGGAAATAAGGTATTCCTTGATTAAATAGTTTTCCAAAAGTTTTAGCACCAAGGTTTCAATTCCTTATTACCATTGCCTGACACCGAATTTGACACCGAATTCGTATGTCCACCAACCGTCGCCCAAGTGGAGGCATTTCTCCTCCGCCATCTATAGTGTTGGGGGGGGAGCGATAGCTCCGCTAAGTGGATCAACCTGACTCCCTGCGCTTGCAGGATATCTGCAAACCGTTAGGCTGCCCATAAACAACTAACGACACCTTTATTATACAGACCGGTTACGCGAAATTAAAATTGTTTGCCTGACTACGGGTATGATATAATGTAATACTAGGAGGGCGAGATGGGTAAAGAAAAGATAGCTATTACATTGGACGAAGAATTTGTTGGCGAATTGGATAGGCTGGTTATGGAACATACCTTCCAAAGCCGCAGTCAGGCAATTCAGGAAGCCGTCAGTGAAAAACTGCTGAGAATGAAGCGCAGCCGACTGGCGGTAGAATGCGCCAAACTGGAACCGGAGTTTGAAAAAGCAATGGCTGAAGAGGGATTGACGGAGGATGTGAGCCAATGGCCGCAATACTGAGGGGTGAATTTCGTTGGGCTGACTTCAACCCCGCACGAGGGCATGAGCAGGCTGGCTTGCGTCCCGTTTTGATTCTGAGTCACGATATCTTCAATAAGCGTTCAGGGACTGTCATAGCCGTGGCAATCACGAGCCAGCCACAGAGGGCGGGATTCCCATTGACTCTCGAATTGAAAACTGGGGAGTTACCCAAGCAGTCATGGATTAAAATCAGTCAAATCCGAACACTTTCTGTAGATAGGATTGGGAGACTGATTGGCAAAGCCTCGCAAGAGGAATTGGCTCAAGTGATTGAGGGACTGAATGAGATCATTGGGTAACAATCCAATATCAGCCGATCGCTTGCAGCGCCGGCTGATATTGCCCTTTAATTATGTAATACCGAAGGGTCTACTCGTCATGAATCTGTTTGCATGTTTGGGGGTCAGGCAACGGAAATAAGGTATTCCTTGATTAAATAGTTTTCCAAAAGTTTTAGCATCAAGGTTTCAATTCCTTATTACCATTGCCCATGGCCCCAAACACCCTGTTAGATGTTTATTATAACAGGGTAAACACAGATTATCAGGATAAACTAAAAAGAAAATAATCTTTGGTTATATGCGTAAATCTGCGTCCTATTAAATTTAAATTTTCTTTAGGAAACTCCCATGCCCTTCGAAGAAGAACTGGAGGAACTAAAGCGCCGCAAGGCCAAAGCGTTGCAAATGGGCGGGCCGGAAAAGGTAAAGCGCCAGCGCGACCAGGGGAAGCTTACAGCCCGCGAGCGTATTGCCCACCTTCTCGACCCAGGGACCTTTTTCGAAGTAGGAATGCTCAGCCACTCCGACATGCCCGGGATGGAGGAGAAAACGCCGGCGGACAGTAAAATTGCCGGTTTCGGGGAGATTGACGGGCGAACCGTGGCCATCGTGGCCAACGACTTCACCGTCTTGGCAGCTACCTCCAGCAGGGTGGCGGGACGTAAAGAAGGGGATGTTAAACTGGCAGCCGTGCGGCGGGGATTTCCTCTTGTTTATTTGGGAGAAGCCGGAGGGGCGCGCATGCCCGACATCATGGGCTCAAAAGGCCTGGCCTCAATCGGAGGTGGAGGACATGATACCTTCCTGCAGCTCATGAGCCGGGTGAGAAAAACCCCCATGGTTACGGCCATTATGGGAGAGTGTTACGGCATGCCCACCTGGATGGCCTGCCTGGCGGATTTTGTCGTCCAGGTCAAGGGAAGCGCGATGGGAGTTTCAGGACCCCGAGTCCTTGAGCTGGCCATAAGTGAAAAAATCACCGATGAAGAGCTGGGGGGCTGGAAGGTTCACGCCGAAATTACCGGCAACGCTGATCGGGTTGCCGAAAACGAGGAAGAATGCTTTGCCGTTATCCGCGAGTATCTCTCCTACATGCCCTCCCACTGCGACGAGCTCCCGCCCATGAAACCCGTTCCGGAAGGCTCTGGGAACCAAATGGACCGGATTCTCGAAATCCTTCCCGAAAAAAGGAACCGGGCTTATGACATGAACAAAATCCTGCGCGCCATCGTGGACGAAGGCCTGTTCTTCCCCATCAAACCGCTCTTCGCCAAGAGCGTGATCACTTCCTTGGCGCGCGTCGGGGGACGGGTCGTGGGCATTGTTGCCAATCAGCCCATGTTCAACGCCGGCGCCATGGATACGAATGGCATCGACAAGGTCATCAGCTTTCTGGTCCTTTGCGATTCTTTCAACATTCCCCTTCTTTTTTTCCATGATACCCCTGGATTCCTTGTGGGGAAAGCAGCCGAACACAACCGTGTGGGTGCCCGGGTGATGAATTTCATGAACGCCCTGGGACAGATCACGGTTCCCAAAATTTCCGTCATCGTCCGCAAGACTTACGGAATGGCTTTCTGGAATATGGCCGGCTCGGGCTGCGCCACGGATTTCCTGGTAGCTTGGCCAACCGCCGAGATGAGCTTTGTGGACCCGGAGATTGCCGCCAATGTGGTCTTTGCCAGAAAGATGCAAAACACTCCTGAGCTTGTGGCCCAAAAGGAAGAATTTGTTCGGCGGATGATCAAAGACAGCGCCCCCTACCCGGTGGCAGGAATGCATTACATCCACGATGTCATCGATCCCCGGGAAACCCGGGATTACATCAAGCGAGCTTTGGAAATCTGTCAGGATCGCAGAACAGGCGGTATCGGTGAACATCGCCTGGCTAACTGGCCGACGAAATTTTAACGGGGAGTATAGTAGCCCTTAAATAGGTAAAAAAATTATTGGAAGTTCAATGCTGATGACGTCGTAAAAAGTCAAAATTACCTTCTTTTTGTCATTCCCGCGAAAGCGGGAATCCAGTAAATTCAAGCAGTTCTGTCCGCCTGAGGCGGACTGCTTTCGCAGGAGTGACGGCTTTTCCGACTTTTTACGAGATCATCAATGCTGAATCCGCCTTCTATTTTTGGGAGCATAACTCCAGTGCTTTACTCTACAGTATTGATGGCTTCGTAAAAAGTCCATCTGCGGCGTTGTGCTGCATCCTTCGTCATTGCGGCGTACCTCTTAAGTACGCCTCATTCCTCGGGATTTACGCGCCTGGCATCTGGAGCTTTTTACTTTGCCATCCATCTTGATGACTTTTTACGAGTTCACCAGTATTGTTTATTTGAACTCCCCACTCCACAGGCCTTCCAGGAATTCTTTAAAAGGAAGAACCACCACATCTTCAAGTTTTCTCCGCCGCGGCTCGAGGCTAACACAAAGATAACGTTTTAAGCTTTTTTCCTCGGCCAGGGCCCGGAGGGATTTGATGTCCCGCAAGGAAACATTTTCTTTAGCTTTAACCTCCAAGGCCGTATGATCCCCAATTATGAAATCAACTTCAAATCCCGAGGTTGACCGCCAAAAACTAAGAGGCTCGCCGGATACATAATCTCGGTAACTGCAAAGCTCATGCATGAGGTAGGTCTCGAAGGCTTCTCCGAATTCAGGCGTTCCTGGACGAAATTCTCTCCCCTGGAGGGCAGCCAGGACACCCACATCAAAAAAGAAATATTTGGAAGAAGCCAAAGGCTTCCTTTTCCTGGTCTTGCGCCAAGGAGGAAGTTCGTAAAGGACAAGGGTATCTTTGAGGATTTTAAAATATTCATAAACCGTAGTCCGGGGCACCTGGGCGTCATTGGCTACATTGGTAAAGTTCACAATGGTCCCATTGCAGAGGGCAGCTACTTTCAAGAAACGGCTGAAAGCAGGAATGTTGCGTGTTACTCCTTCGGCCACTATTTCTTGCTGAAGGTATAAACCGGCATAAGCTTCGAGGTCGGCTTTCGGGTCCTCTGAAAAATAGATCGAGGGCAGCAACCCTCGGTTTAAGGCTCGCTGGAAATCAAATCGATCACCCAATTCCTGGTAGGTTAAGGGATGAAGATACTTGGTGCGGGCCCGCCCTCCCAGAAGATTCACACCCCCCCGACGAAGCTTTCGGGCGCTGGAACCGGTCAACAGGAAATGGACTCCGCGAGTTTCAATAAGGCGGTGGATTTCATTTAAAAGAATAGGAAGGCGCTGAATTTCATCGATTACGACCCAGTGATCGCCTGAAGATAATTCCTGGGCCAGGCGGCCTGGATTTTGACTCAGGGCCAGGTATATAGAATGATCAAGAAGATCATAGACCCGTACGTTTTTCAGAATATGGCGAATCAGGGAAGTCTTTCCCGTCTGCCGCGGTCCAAGAAGAAAGTGGGACTTTTTCTCCAGTAAGGCTGGAAGATTCAGCCTCCGCTCGACCCAATTGCTTCTGTTGTTTACAGGATTTTTTACCATATTAATCGTCATTTATCATGCCAAACGACGATATAGTTGTCAATCTTTTTTCGGGTGTATTTTTATAATTTATGGAATATATGGTAATGGTCCTCCTTAGGGACAAGGGGGAGCGTTGCTGCAGAAAGTTGTTTTGGGGGTCGGTGTTTGGGGGCAACGGAAATAAGGTATTCCTTGATTAAATAGTTTTCCAAAAGTTTTAGCATCAAGGTTTCAATTCCTTATTACCATTGCCCCAAACCCATACGCCGACCCATGGCCGTTTTGAAGTCAAATGAAAAGTTGATGGCTATCGGCAGAAAGGAGCATGACTGAAGAAATAGGGGTGAAGGCAGAAGGTGGCTCCTCTGGAATCGTTACCAATCCATCCCTCTTGACCTTAAAAATTCCTGGGCCGGTTTTGAGCCCAACCTGGCGGCGGCTTTATAATTGTTGATCGCCTGCCCCTGGTCTCCAAGGAAGCTGAAGGCAGCTGCCCGGTTGGTGTAGGTGAATGCATCGTTGGGGTTCAGCTGAATAGCCCGGTCATAGTCCCGGATCACCTGCCGGTGATCCCCCAGGTTGGCGAAAGCGGCCCCGCGGTTCGTAAAGGCTATGGCGTTGTTGGGGTTCAGCTGAATAGCCCGGTCATGATCCCGGATCGCCTGCCAATTGTCCCCCAGGCTGCCGAAGGCAGCCCCCCGGTTCGTATAGGCCATTGAATCGTTCGGGTTCAGCTGGATGGCCCGGTCATAGTCCAGGATCGCGCGCCGGTGGTCCCCCAGGTTGCCGAAGGCGGCTCCGCGGTTCGTAAAGGCTATGGCGTTGTTGGGGTTCAGCTGGATAGCCCGGTCATAGTCCCGGATCGCCTGCCGGTGGTCGCCCAGGAAGCCGAAGGCAGCTCCGCGCCCCACATAGGCCGTCGCATCATTGGGGTTCAATTGGATGGCCCTGGCAAAGGCCTCCATCGCGTCGTGATGCCTTCCGGCGATTCCTAAGGCATTTCCCTTCTCCAGCCAGTCTGTGGCGCTTAATCTGTTAATCGCCTCATTGTATTGGCCGAAATTGCCTTTTTCCGCCTTGGCTGCTTCCAGTTCCTTTTTAAGCTTTTCAACTTCCCGTAAGGCTTCATCCGCCTTTTTTCTCGCCTCCTCCAGTTCCTTTGTTTTTTGGCGGTCCTGGCGCAGATTTTCTATGGAATTAGTCATCTCCTTCGGGTCTGCCGTAATCTTTGCCCTCAGGAAATATTTTTTCCCGTCCCATGTTTCATCAATGATCTCTGCCCTGACGATACCGGCGGTCAGGATGACGATCTGGTCTTTGGTAAGCTGGAAATTTTTAACCTCGGTTTCACTTTCCAGGTACGTTCCCAATTTTTCTAAAAGGAGTCTCTTGACCTGTTCGAGGGCAATAACCCGGCTTGAAAGCTTGCTATCCGCCTCACTTGCCTGATAGGTGTATTCTTCTTCAAAAGTTACCCATTTCGCAAACGCCAAATTTGCGGTGATAAAAAAGGAAAGGGCGACGATTGAAAAAACAACCCCTTTGATATCCCTATCCCGCGTCACGATTCCTCCCTCCCATCAAGAGAATTGATCCAATCGCCTCGCTGGAACAAGTCTCCCATTTTATCCGCTCCATTGACAACCAAAATCTACAACCTTTGGCAGGGCCTGTCAATTTTGATTTTAGGAAATCAGGGTCGCATTCGTTGCTCTGCGGCGAGTCGATGGAGGAGAGCCGATTCCTTCAGGATTACGCGGGAAGAGGCGTCTTCAATCCAGCCATGGCCCGAAATAGGACCGGTGAGCTTCACAGCGGCACTTTTTATTCCAGGGCTGGGAGCATTGTTGGATCAAATCAACCTTCGCATCCCCGTCTGATTTCGGGACTGGCCCCCGCACGCATCTTTTGGGGGTTTTGGGGGTCAGGCAACGGAAATAAGGTATTCCTTGATTAAATAGTTTTCCAAAAGTTTTAGCATCAAGATTTCAATTCCTTATTACCATTGCCCATTTCCATAAATGCCGCCGACCTGGGGATCGTTACCCATGGTCTGGACATGGCAAACAAACTGACCGGGGACTATGCACCGGAAAAAATTGACGTATCAGGACAACTCACGGCGGTCCATTTACTCATCGCGGAGATCAGGGGACAAAAGGCTGAAGGATTACAAAAATTAACCGTTTTAGAGAATCCGGATATTTAGAGCCGGATGTGTAATAGGCGAGGCCGGGGTGGAAAATGGCCCTCCCCCTACCACCATCTACTTCAGCACCAAAGGGAAATCCATCCTCTGGAGGCTCTTCTGGGGGATCTGCTCGTAGCCCCATAGGGACGTCCTGAAGGCTTAATGCCCCGAACCGATTAACCCCATAAGCCCCCTAATTATGGATTCGATACAACGGGCTGTCCTTCCCGAAATTGATGATCATCGGCGTCTGCCGTTGTCCCGCTTTCCGGGAAGCGTCCAGAGTTTGCTCCTTGGTATAAGCCCCAAGCTCGACGATGCTCACACGGGCGTCTCTGTTCGTGTCTGCATCTCGGTTGTTATCCAGGCCCTTCAAGAGATGATACGTAAAGAGGCCGTTGCCCTTGTATCCGTCCATCGCCCCTTCCAGAGAACTCGCCGAGGCGTAGATATGAAGCCCCATTTTCTTGGCGATCACCGCCATCCGGGCGTCGTAGAGTCCGCTGACGATATTGTCCATCCCACCGGCATGGCAGGTATCAAAGATCAGCAACTGGTTGAGGGATTTAATCTTCTTCGTCGCCTCCACGATCTCGTTAGAACCGATCATACAGTAAGCGTCGAGGTCGCCCCTATAGTCGTGGGTCAGGAGATAATACTGATTCTGGATCAGCACCCCATGACCGGCAGTAAAGAGGATGAAGTAATCCCCCGGGCGGATGTCTTTCGCCAGCCTGTCGAGCGTGGAGAGCAGCTTTTTCCTCGTTACCTGTTCGTTGGTCAGAATCACAGTGTGGATCTGGCCTTTCTTGAATAAGGTTTTTAATTGGCCGGAAATTCGTTTATGGACGTCTTTGGCGTCTTTGACGGCATAGTTGAGCTTCGCCGATTTGTCCTGATAACGGTCAATCCCGGCAATGAGGACATAGACCCGTGGGTCAACGGGGGCGACGTTGGCGTTGAAGGTCATGGTCTCCAAAAATCCCTGGACCGTATTGTCTTTGTTGAAGGCGGCAACGCTGAGTTCATTCTCCCCGGCAATGGCCTCGACGTCGGCGCAGTCCTCATAGACCTCCCCTTTAGCGGTGCTGGCGATGATACTTTTCTCCTTATAACGCACTTGAATGCCCCGCTTCTGATCCTCCTGGATCGCACGGCTGTTGAGGGCGGCCAGTTGCAGGGGCGCCCCCTTTGACCGGGCGTATTCCCAATAATGACCATCGGATTTGATTAGCTTGGCATTATGAAAGAGCCGCACCTCCCCGATGCCGCCGCCCTTTGAGGAAATCCGGTAACAGACTTTGATGTGAGATTTATTGGTAGCCGTCACCTTCGTGGTGAATTCGGCGGCCGGGGGCGGATTCTTCAGGGCCTCCATAGCGGTAAGGATGATCAGGAGCGTAATGTCTTCCCCTTTGAACTTGGTGGCCACGATGTCGGGCCGGTAAAAGACATCATAAAGATTCTCCATCGGGATGAAGGTAGCCTCTTTGTCTTTGCCCTGGTTCAGGTGATAACCGACAAGCCTGGCCCCGCCCTCGGAGTTGTCAAAGAAACCCTCCGGGGTCCACAGGACCCAGCGTTTCTGATCCTTGTGGGGGAAGAAGGCGAGGACCTCCTTGCCGTCCTTTATACTGTACCAGCGGATCGTCCCGTCGCCGAAGGCAGACAGGGCAAAGCGGCCGTCGCCGGAGATGTTCACCGCCCAGGCGGTCTCAGGGACGGGGGCCTTCCAGATTTCTCCACCCCGGGCGTTGAAGAGGCGGAGCGACCACGAAGCCCCGAGGAGGAAGGTCTCGCCGTCCGGGGCGACGGCGAGGGAGCGGGACATTTCATATTGATTGAGTTTCAGGGGAGCACCGTTGAGCTTTGGGGCGGTGGTATTAAACCAGTCTGTTACCGTCAGGCCGGGGGCGGCCGTCCGGGGGGCGGCAAGATTAATGCCGCCGGGAACGGTTGCGCTCGTGGTTAGTCGGCGCTCCGAGAGGAAAAAGACGGCGGGGGATTTGCCGAATACTTCATAGGCGAAGCGTACCACAGCGCCGTCGGGGGAGACCTGGAAACCTTCCTGATTATTACGGTAATCCCCGATGACGGGGTTCCGGGTGTAGAGGGCATTGCCCTGGTCGTCGATAGCCCCGAAGGCGCCGTGTGCCGCGAAGAAGACGCCGCCACCCTGCCGGGACTGGAGGTCCATGATCGTACTGTCCGTCGCCGGGATGTCAAGGTAGCCCCCCCGGCCCCTGTCGGACCAGACGCGGATGAAATTTTTCTCCATGCCATCAAACTCTTTTGGATTAATTCCCCCGGCATAGAGGCGTCGTCCGTCGGCGGACCAAGCTACGCTGCCTAAATTGCCATTGCCCACCCCCTGGGTATCCGGGGCGAAGCGAAAGGCGAGATCATTTCCGGAAAGGACATTCACCGCCGTCGTATCGTCAAAACCCAAGGCGATCTCCTGCCCGTCGGGGGAGAAGCGGACGGCAGAGGGCTCTTTCCCCCCCGGCGCCTTCTCTTTGGCGAGGAGTCGGAAACGCGCATCGTAGCGGCGGAGATACCCGTCATGAGAGGTCGTCACGAGGCCTCCGACGGCGTCAAAGTCGGCGCCATAGATGTCGCCGCCATAGTCTTTGTCCAACGCGGAGAGGATAAAATCGCTGGTGCGATAGATCCGGATGCCGTCAGCTCCTCCCAGGCAGGCGGCGAGATGTCGTCCATCCCGGGAGAAGACGAGGTGGTAGGTCACATAGGGAAGGTCCCTTAACCGCCGGAGGAGCGCCCCCGTCCCGGCGTCGAAGAGGTAGATGGCAGCGCCGTCTCCCCAGTCACCCGTCAACCCCCCGGCTGCGACGGTCTTCCCGTCCGGCGAGAGGGCCACGGCGTAAAGTTTCCCCTCATCCACATCCCCGATTGGTGGCCGGATGACCCGGATCAGCGCCCCCGTCCCAGCGTCCCAGATCCGGACGGTCTTGTCATCCGAGGCCGTGGCGATCAGGCGGTTCTCCCGATCCACGCTGATCCGTCCAATCCTCGCCGTGTGCATCCCCGTCTCGATCCGCAGAATTGGCTCCTTGGGTGGCTCTCCGGCCAGCAATGCACCAGGTAAGCATATATCAAACAGGAGGAGATAAAGGATAATTCTTAGTGATTCTCTCTTCATGGTGGACACCTTGGGTTTGTTGATGTTTAGTTAATGTTTAAAGAGATTAACCTGTTTTCTGTTCGCGGGCAAGTACCGGATTAACCCTTTTCAAATTTCCGGATTTTTATAGGCGGATGTATTCGTTGACCCCCCACCGGCTGGATTTGACCGCTGCCCCCCCGCTTCGGTCGGTGGATGGTCACGGATGCACGCCACGGCTTATGAGGATGCGCCAGGACGGGCGATCCCTGCCGGACGTGATGTCCACAGGTCCTGCACGCGAAGGAGAAGGACTGTCACCGTGTTGGCAACATTGCCAGAACGGGATGACACCCGGCGACATGCGAACAGACCAGGATCATCCGGCAAACAGGCAACAGACACCGGCACCTTCAAGAGAATCCTTGAGAGAAATCCCGGGGCTTTTTTGGGGGCAGCAAAAAGAATAATGGGGACAGAGTGGGGACAGGATCACCAGACAAAGGAAAGGGGGCTAACCTTGAATTGGCTAACCCCCCGATTTTACTTGGCTGGGGGACAAGGATTTGAACCTTGATTCACGGAGTCAGAGTCCGTTGTCCTACCGTTGAACGATCCCCCATCAGGTTTATAAATCGACAATACACAAAGTTTCAGCGGGAGTCAATAAGAAAACCTGCCCTGCCCTCTTTTCCTCAGCCCTGGAAATTAAGGAAAAAAAACAGGATATCAAGGGGGGGCTGAAAGCATTTCAATCAGATCTTCTCTGGAGAAAGTTTTCAGTAAACCCGGATCATCTTCCCGGATAATACTGTCCATTAAATGTCTCTTTTTTAAAATCAAGGCCGATATCTTTTCTTCCAAAGTTCCCTCGGTGATCAGTTTAAATACCTGCACACCCCGCCTCTGCCCGATCCTGTGGACCCTGTCGGTAGCCTGATCTTCTTTGGCGGCATTCCACCACCGGTCGTAATGAATGACCACAGATGCGGCCACCAGATCGATTCCGGTACCTCCGGCCTTCAAACTTCCCAAATAAATTCGGCATTGCGGATCTTCATTGAACCGGGAGACGATCTCGCCCCGCTTTCGGCTAGCCCCGGTTAGGGTGACAAAGTCAACGCCGAGGCCCTGCAAAAAGCTCTCTATAATACGAATCATCCCGAGGAACTGACTGTAGATAACCACCTTCTGTCCGCTTGCCAGCGACTCGCTGACCAGCTCCTTGAAGAGATCCCATTTGCCGGATTGGTATTTATCGAAATCATCCAGCTTTCCTTCGACCAGGGCAGGATGATTACAAATTTGCTTGAGCAGGGTAAGCAGGGCGAATATGTGCATGTACGGGATCGGCTCCTCCCCGTGCTTCAGGGTATGGATCAGCCTCTTCCCACGAGAAGCAATGGCGTCCCGATACATCTTGATTTGATCGTCGCTTAAAGCGCAGGTGCGGATATCTTCGATCTTCTCCGGCAGCTCTGTCAGGACCGTCTTTTTCAGGCGGCGTAAAACAAAGGGGGAGATCAGCCTGGAAAGAGCCTTTTGCCTCTCCCAGGCTTGTTCTGGTTCGCGCGGCTGGACATACCGGAAGTCGAATTCCTCATCGGTTCCCAGGTAGCCTGGAACCGTCAGGTCGAAAAGGGCCTTCAATTCACTTAAGTTGTTTTCAATAGGGGTTCCCGTGAGGCCGATTTTTATCGCCGCTCTGAGCATTTTGGCCGCCTCATAGGACTGAGTCTGCGGGTTTTTAAGGTTCTGTATTTCATCAAATACGGCCAGGGAGAAGGGAATCTGCTTTAACTGTTCAATGTCATTGCGGAGGATTCCATAGGAGGTAAGTAAAACCTTCCCCTCCCGGAGGGTTTCCGTAAGATTACGCTGTCCTCCGTGAAAGGTTGCCGCCTTCAATCCCGGGGCATGGACGGAAATTTTATGTTGCCAGTGGCTCAGGACCGTTGTGGGACAGACCACCAGAAATGGTTTATCCACCCCTCCATGCTCCCGCAGCGTAAGCAGGAATGCCATGACTTCATGAGTTTTACCCAAACCCATATCATCGCAAAGCAGGCCCCCCAGCCGGTTTTCAAACAGGAAATAGAGCCATTTCATTCCCAGCTCCTGGTAAGGCCGTAAAGTGGATGTCAAGCCCTTAAGCTCCGGCAAAGGCTGCGCCGGCCTCAACTCCAACAGGGATTTTAATACGGTAGCAGCCTTGCCCTTGCCTCCCACTGTAACAGGCCCGGAGGCGGAGGCGTGCAGGCGCAGCAAGTCCATGCGGGAAAGCTTTACCCGGTCTGGTGAATTTAGTTGTTCTTG
>JASEHN010000487.1 GCA_030018715.1 Thermodesulfobacteriota bacterium
ATCAGGTTGCCCTCCGGGGACCCCTAAAGTTAAAAAAGGAAATTCCTATACAATTGAATTATTGAATTTATTCAAAAGTGAAGGGCCAACCTCTCATTGACAAGAAGGGGGTTTATTGTTATGCTTAATTAGCACTCTTATACGTAGAGTGCTAAAGAGGTGATTTTATGGAAGAGACATTGACCGCCCGAGACCGGAAAGTTTTACAGGCTATCATCATGGATTATATCCAGTCTGCCGAACCGGTGGGTTCAAGGACAGTCTCAAAAAAATATAAGATAGAACTCAGCCCGGCAACGATCCGCAATGTCATGGCCGACCTGGAGGAAATGGGTTTTTTGAGGCAGCCCCATACATCAGCCGGGCGGGTGCCCACCGACCGGGCTTTTCGCTTCTACGTGGACAGCATATTAGAGGTCCGCAGACTTAACAAGATTGATCAGGACCGCATCAAAAGCGGCCTGGAGCATGAGAAGATGGACATCAATGAAATGATGAAGCGCGCTTCATCATTGCTCTCCCTCCTTTCCAAGCAGACCGGCGTTGTTCTGGCCCCGCGTTTCGGCAGCAATGTGTTCAAACATATTGAATTCATCAAGCTAAGAGAAAATAAAATACTGGTGATCATCGTTTCCAAATTGGGAGAAGTGCAGAATAAACTCATCGAGTCCGATGAGCATATGAGTCAGGATGAGCTGGATAAATACAGCCGGTACTTAAACGAAATCATGGGCGGGTTGAGCCTGGTGGAAGCCAAGCGCAAGATTATGGAGGAGATGAAAAAAGAAAAGGTCCTTTTCGATAAATTGATGTACCGCGCCCTCCAGCTCAGCCAGAAAGCGCTGGAAGACGAAGGGGAAGGAGACCTCTATATTGAAGGGAAGACAAACATCATCCAGTCACCCGAGTTTGCCGACGTGGAGAAAATGCGGATTCTTCTCCTGGCTTTTGAGGAAAAAACGAAGCTTGTTAAGCTTCTGGATAAAGCCCTGGCAGTTCAAGGCATTCAGATTTTCATCGGCGTGGAAAATGAATTCAACGAGATGAAGGATTGCACCGTGGTGGCGGCGCCTTATTCCAGGGAAAACTTTACCCTGGGGACCCTGGGGGTGATCGGACCAACGCGCATGGATTACTCCAGCATCATCCCTATTGTGGATTACACGGCCAAAATCCTGGGTAAAATCCTGAAAAACATGAATGGGTAATTCATGGAGGCTGAAAAGCCAGGGGCATGGTCCTTTTGCAGAAGGAGGAAACTATTTTGAAAGACAAAAATAAAAACCAGCAAGAGAGTGGTGAAAAGAATAAACCGGGGGAAAATACCGTGGAGATAAGAATTGAAGAAAGCGGAGAGGAAAAATACTCGCCGGTCGATGAAAAAGCAAAGACGCCTGCCCAAGAAAAGCAAGAGCCAACCATGGAAGAGAAAGTTCAGGCTCAACTTGAAGAAAAAACAAAAGAGGCAGCGGAAAACTTGGATAAATGGATGCGTTTACGGGCGGAGTTCGAGAATTTCAAGAAACGCATGCAGAAAGAAAAATCCGACCTGATGAAATTTAGCAACGAGAGCCTGCTGGCAGCAATGCTGCCGGCTTTGGATAATCTGGCCCGGGCCATCAATCACGGAAAACAGGCCCAGGAAAATGCCTTCCTGCTGGAAGGGGTGGAGATTATCCATAACCAGTTTTTAAGCATCCTGGAGAGGTTTGGAGTGAAAGGCATTCAGGCTGTGGGGGAAATCTTTGATCCGGCGATACACGAAGCCATCGCCCAGGAAGAAAGCAATAAGGAACCCAACCGGGTGCTTGCGGAAGTTGAAAGAGGCTATCGCTTCCATGACCGGCTCCTTCGCCCGGCGAAAGTCATCGTCTCCAAACCCAAGGTGGAAAACATTGAAGGAGCTTAATGATCTATCGGGATTATTATGACCTCCTGGGCGTTGATCATTCAGCCACGCTGGAGGAGATTAAAAAAGCCTATCGCCGCCTCGCCCACCAGTACCATCCGGACAAAAATCCCGGCAACCCATCTGCCGAAGAACAGTTCCGGCGAATTACCCAGGCCTACGAAATCCTGCAGGATGCCCAGAAACGGGCTGCCTATGACCGGTATGGCGCCTCCCTGGGGCGGAGGAAATTTACAGGATTCCGGGAACCGGAAGAATTTTCTCCCGGGGGAAATATTTTTGATGATTTTTTCGGGGAGATTTTTGAAGAATTCTTCGGAGTCCGCCAGCAGAAGTTTGCCAGAACCCGGGGGGCAGACCTGCGCTACAACATAGATGTCTCTCTGGAAGAAGCGGCATTCGGCACGGAAAGAGAAATCAAAATTCCCCGAACCGCGGTCTGCCCGGTATGCCGGGGAAGCTGTTGTTTTCCAGGGACTGCCCCCGTAACCTGCCCGGCATGTAAAGGTTTCGGTTCGTTCCACGCTCAGCGCGGCTTTTTTATGACCGAAACCACCTGCGAACGTTGCCGGGGCAAGGGAAAGATTATTGTGCGGCCGTGTTCCCAATGCCGGGGAATGGGTCGCGTCAAATTAAGCCGGATTATCCGGATGAATATTCCTCCTGGGGTGGACAACGGCACACGCCTGCGCATGCGTAGGGAAGGGGAATCAGGCAGAAACGGTGGTCTGCCCGGAGACCTCTATGTAGTCATTTCCATGAAGAAGCACCCCATCTTTAGCCGCTCGGGGAACGATATCATCTGTGAGGTTCCCATTACCCTGGTTCAAGCAGTTCAGGGGGCGGAGATCGAGGTGCCCACCTTAAAAGGAAAGGCCAAAATAAAGGTGCCGGCGGGAACTCCTGAGGGGAAAATTTTTACGCTGAAGGGCTTAGGAATGCCCGCTTTGCAAGGAGCCGGCCGGGGTGACCAGAAAGTGATGATGAAGGTGGAAATTCCTAATAGGTTGAATAAACGCCAGCGGGAATTACTGGATGAGTTTAACCGCTTGGGCGCGGGAGGAGTAAAGAGCAGGGGCAAAGGTTCTGCGAGCCATTAAAAAATTTGGATCATCTCCAAATTAGTTTATCAAATTTTTAATGAAAGCCTGCCAAGGGCCCGGAAGGAAAGGCAGATTGCGCCGCAAGCATCGGTGGGATATCCACTTTCCATAAACCCAGATATTACTTTCCGCAAAGCGCAGCGGGGGCGGGAAAAGAAAGGTGCGGAGGATAGAAGAACACCCCCGCCCCAGC
>JASEHN010000488.1 GCA_030018715.1 Thermodesulfobacteriota bacterium
CGGCTTTCGCCGGAATGACAGAAAGACGCATTTTCAGACTTTTTACGAATTCATCCTTTTGTAACAGTTTAGCCATTTGAAAAGCTGTCAAATCCCCCTTCATCCCCCTTTTTCAAAGGGGGAAAGGCTGAATCTTTTATCGAATTCCAATAAAAAACCTCTCCTCCCTTTGCAAAAGGGAGGTCGGGAGGGATTTCTGGGCAGGCCTTTTCAAAACGCTAAATTGTTACATCCTTTTTAATTTGAGCAAATTACTTTCCCTTTAAAGAAAAAATTTGGGATATTCCCTCTAATGTCAAACCCGAAAATTTGTGGATAAAGCCTTGCGACCTTCTGACCCCATGCCCCGTAGAAAAACTCGTCAGTTGTTTATCGGCAGTGTTCCCGTGGGAGGTGGAGCGCCAGTCTCTGTTCAATCAATGACCAAGACTGACACACGGGATGTTCCCGCTACCGTAGCCCAAATTCATCTTCTGCAGCAGGCCGGGTGCGAGATCGTCCGGGTAGCTGTCCCGGACCGAATTGCCGCCGAAAAATTGGGGGAAATAAAGAATGAAATCAGCATCCCGTTAGTGGCCGACATCCACTTTGATTACCGGTTGGCCCTCATAGCCCTCGAACAAGGAGTGGATGGTCTGCGCCTCAACCCGGGGAACATTGGAAGCCGGGAACGCGTTTCCCGGGTAGCCAGGGCTGCTTATGAGAGAAAGGCGCCCATTCGAATAGGCGTCAATTCAGGGTCTCTGGAAAAAAAACTCCTTAAAAAATATGGGCATCCCTCCCCTGAGGCATTGGTGGAGAGCGCCCTTTATCACGTCCGGCTTCTTGAAGACCAGGGCTTCGACCTCATCAAGATTTCCCTCAAAGCCTCAGACCCCCTATCCACTATATACGCCTACCAGAAGATATCCTCATTAACCGATTACCCCCTCCATATCGGCATCACCGAAGCAGGCCCTCCTTTCTCCGGGGGAATCAAGTCTGCAGTGGGCTTGGGAATTCTTCTATACCAGGGGATCGGGGACACAATTCGCGTTTCGCTCACGGCCGACCCGGTTCTGGAAGTGAAAGCGGCTTATCATATATTAAGAGCGCTTGGCCTGCGCCGGCGTGGTGTAGAGATCATCTCCTGCCCCCTCTGCGGACGGAGTGAAACCAACCTGACTCCCGTAGTCCGGGAAGTCGAGGAGCGTCTCTCTGCCTGGCCACAGCCGATTCAAGTGGCTATCATGGGCTGTTCTGTCAACGGCCCGGGGGAAGCCAGGGAAGCTGACGTGGGCATCGCCGCCGGGAAAGGAATGGCTCTGCTTTTTCGTAAAGGGGAAGTCATCCGCCGGGTAAGAGAAGAGGAAATGGTCGTTGCCCTGGTCGCCGAAGCTGAGTTAATTCTAAAAAACCAATAAAAAGGATTTTTTATGCGCTTTTCGAAAATGCTGCTGCCAACTTATAAAGAAGACCCGGCAGAGGCTGAAGCAATCAGCCACAAGTTAATGATCAGGGCCGGTTTGGTTAGACAATTGGCCGCAGGCCTTTATATTTACCTTCCTCTGGGCCTGCGAGTCCTTAAGAAGGTCAATGCCATCATCCGGGAAGAAATGAACGCCATCGGGGGACAGGAAATAATCATGCCCGTACTCCATCCAGCGGAGATCTGGCAGCAATCCGGACGCTGGTATGACATCGGAGATGAGATGTTCCGCCTGCAGGATAGAACGAAGCGGGATATGGTTCTGGGTATGACTCATGAAGAGGTTGTTGCCTGGCTGGCCTCCCGGGAAATACGTTCCTACCGGGATCTCCCCCAGATCTGGTATCAAATCCAGACCAAGCTGCGGGATGAAGCTCGCCCGAAAGGGGGCGTCCTGCGCACCCGGGAGTTTCTAATGAAAGACTCCTACAGCCTGGACCTCGACCCCGAAGGATTAAACTTAAGCTATAACCTTCATTACGATGCCTACTGCAAAATATTTCATAGGTGCGGGGTAAAATATTACGCCGTGGAAAGCGACCCGGGAATGATGGGGGGAGCGGGCGCCCATGAATTCATGGCCCTCAGCCCAGCCGGCGAAGACGAGGTGTCCCTCTGCGGCAATTGCGGATATGCGGCCAATGTTGAGCTGGCCAACTCACAACCCCCGCTGGTATCTTCCCCAGCCTGGAACTTCGAAGAAGTAGCCACGCCGGAATCACGCACGATAGAGGAGGTCTGCGCTTACCTAAAAATCGACCCCCGCCTGACCATCAAATCCCTGCTTTTGATGGCAAAAGATGGCCCCATAATGGCTTTAGTCCGCGGGGATCAGAAGCTGCACGAGAAAAAATTCAGGCGTCTGGTTGGAGAATTCCGCCCGGCCCACCAGGAGGAAGTGAAGGAGCATGCTGGTGTTGAAGCCGGGTTTCTCGGGCCTGTCGGCCTTGCCCCAGGCCGGAATCTCCCCTTGATTGCGGATGTGTCCCTTAAACAGGGAATATTTGTTGCCGGGGCAAACCGGGAAGGCTACCACATCCGGGGGGTCGTTCCCGGAGAACATTTTGCGGCAAAATTTGCTGACATCCATGTGGCCATGTCGGGAGATGCTTGCCCGTCCTGCAATTCCCCGTTAAAGGTGGAAAAGGCCATCGAAATCGGAAATATCTTCAAGCTGGGAACTAAATACTCCCTCCCACTGAAAGCATTATACTTAGACCGCCAGGGGCAGGAAAAACCCATCGTCATGGGAAGCTATGGCATCGGCCCGGCCCGCATCATCGCCGCAGCCATTGAACAAAGCTTTGACCAGGATGGAATCATCTTCCCTCTTTCTTTAACTCCTTTCGACGTCCACCTTTTACCCGTTAACTTAAAGCAGGAAAACGTTCAACAAGAGGCTGAAAAATTTTACCAGAAGTTATCTGAAGCTGACATCTCCGCCCTTTTTGATGACCGGGCAGAGGCTCCGGGAGTGAAATTCAAAGACGCCGACCTCATCGGTATTCCCCTGCGCTTAACCATCAGCGCAAAAACTTTGAAAGAACACATGGTGGAAATCAAAATCCGCCAAACCGGCGAAGTTCATCTGGTGAAGCTGGATCAAGCCCTTTCCTGGGTGCAAAACTGGATTAATTTTCATACCAAAAAATAGTTGCGAGTTTCAAATTTAATGATCTTGTAAAAAGTCTGAAAATACGTTTTCCTGTCATTCCGGCGAAAGCCGGAATCCAGT
>JASEHN010000489.1 GCA_030018715.1 Thermodesulfobacteriota bacterium
GGCCCGGACGGAGAGTCTAATCCGACCAAGGGAGGTTTGATCGATATTGAGCAGCTGGAAGAGGTTCTGAATGAAAGCATTTCATAATGGAAGGAGGCTGGATATGGGAATCGGGAAATGGGTCGGCATTCTTCTGCTGGCATCGGCCGCTTGGCTCTTTCCCATGCAAGCCGAAGGCGGGGCGGCGGGCAAGGCGGCTGCCCGGGCCATGAAGAGTCACTCCCTGAAGGCGGGACATAAGGTTAACCCCGAAATTCTTCGCCGGGATCTCATGCGTGACAAGGCTACAAAAGTACGCGCCCTGGCGGCCGAGCGCAGAGTATTCCGGTATACGACCAAGGATAGGGCCAGGCAGGAACTGCGAAAGGGGATTGCGCCCCAAAGCCACATGACTTCCCGGGCCGTTAGAGGGCGGCCTTTGAGCCCTGAAATGGCGCAGAAAAAATACGGTTTGCCGCAACATCCCCAGGTTAGGGAAACGATTCGCCTTCCTAAAGGGCAACCGGTGCGGACCAATAAAAGTCTCGGTGGAGCCCCAGGTGTCGGCGAGATCACGTCCCCCAAGCAAATCCCGCCCAAGGCGATTGAAAAGGTAATACCCCTCCGTTAAAGAATTTAACGCATGGAAAGGAGGTCTAAAATGAAACGCCTGATCTTGTTTGTCGTGCTCGGTGGGTGGCTGTCCCTCCTTCTGTTGCCCGGACCCGCTCTTGCGCAGGGAATGACGCTTATCTTCGGTCTCGATGAAACCGGGAGCTACAAAATGCGGGCGAAGGGCTTGGCCGTTGTGACTGCAATTATTCGCGACCTTAAGGGGGGAGACGTATTTTATGCCCGCAGAATAACGGATAAATCCTATAAAGATGACTGTTCCCTCTTCCGGCTAAAAGTGCCCCCAACAGGCCCCGCTCCTGACAACAAATTTGACCGCAGGGCGTATCTGGAATGGGAAAGAAAGGTCAAACAGGCCGAGACGGCCAAGGCGCAGGCCATAAGCATATTATCCCACCTGACCCCGGTTAAAACCCCCAGGACTGACATCTGGGGCTTCCTGGCGGCCGCTGCCGATCGGTTGAAGGCGGAAGACGGGGGAGCGGAGTATAAGGTTATATTGGCCTCGGACATGCAGGACAATGTGGGCCGCAGAGTTCCTGTAAACCTCATGGGGGCTGAAGTTGCAGTGGTGGCCTTCGAAGCAGGGGACAGCCCGGTGGCAACGCAGAAGTTGCAGGCCTATTGGACAGAAGCCCTGAAACAATGTAAAGCCCAAAAGGTCATTTTTCTTCCAGCAGACAGTCAATTTACGCTCAGGCGCCAATAGAAGGAGGAAAAAGGGATGACAATGATATCTTATCTGGATCTCCTGATTCATCTCCTGATCGGGGTGGGGGTTTGCTGCTTTTTCGCCGCCTTTGCCCAGCCCATCCGCGCCCTGGTGCAGGGCCTCTTTGCCGTCTTTTACCATCCCCTGAACGCCATCATGGAGAACATGCGGGATGCGTTCCGGGGCATCTGGAATTGGGTGGGGGTCCAGCTGCGGCGGGAGTCCGACCGGGAAGGGGAGTCTCCGCTCTATTTTGTCATCGGGGCCATTCTTTATTCAATTCTCTTCATCATCTTTGCCCTATGCGACTTTGGCTTGATTCTCCTTACTCTTGAGGCCATGGGGTTGGACGCGGCGAAATTCAAGGTCTATGATACCTCCACATTGACGGCGGTGGCGCTGATCTCCATCTCCCTTTTTTGGGGAACGATTTTTACCGACCTCATTGGCTGGACCCATCTGGGCCCCTGGAAACGCTACTCCAGTGAAAGAACACAGAAAATTGTGTTCTGGACATCTCTAGCTATCGTTTCACTAACGATCTTCACCGGTGCGTCCATGGGGTACTGGAGGATGTGGAACCTGAGGGAAACGATGATTCCTTCTGCCTCCGCGGAGGCAAAAATTCCCGCGTACCTTGACCAGGGCGGAAGCGAAAATTCTGGCCAAGGGCTGAACATAGGGGCGGAACCCTCCCAAATTGAGAGAGTTCCCGCCTATGAGGCCAAGGAGAGCCCCTTCGCCGATTTTGTCTTCTTAATGGCTCCCGCGGTCATTGCCGGCCTCTCTCTGGTTTCCACCGTGCCCGCCGGCTGGGGGGTGGCCTTTCTCAGCAGATTTGCGATCTTGCTGGGTATTGCCGGTATTTCCATGGTTATCGCTTTGATCGTTTTTCCCTTTTGGTTAATATCGATCCTTCTCCGGGGCATATTAACTGCCATCCAGCTCTTTCTTGACCTACTGGCCGAGATTGGAGGCAGTATTCTCCGTCTTCTTCGGTGGAGGACCTCTACCCAAACCAGCACGGCAACGCAGGCTGAGGCAGCCGCCGGACCGAGCCAGCCTGCCCCCCAGGCATCTTCACCCGCCCCGATCCCCGGACCCGGGCATCAGGCCGAGATCGGGTTCAACCCCTTCAGGAGGCAATCATGAGCGAGACTGTTTCCTACAGGATGAGGGCTATGAACGGAAGAGCAGGGGAGACTCTTATTCAGAATTTGGAAAGAAGAGGTATCTTCTTCCATGACCCGCAAGCCTGGGCGACAGCCGAAGAAAGGGTCAAGCAGCTCCATGGCATGCTGGAGCGCGAACTTAAGAAGCATCGCTTGGAGAATCCGGACAGGGATAAAAATTCATCCATCGGGCGGGAATGGGGACGAGCGGATGCCATGCTAAGGTCTTTTTGCTCTGTTCCTGCATTCGTTGCTTACGCGGAAAGCAATAAGGCGGATGACCTTCAGGAAATAAATAAGGAAGTCAATAATATACAAAATAATGGGCAAGGCTGGAGAGAGAATGAAGCGATGAAATCCCTGCGCTGGATTCAAGAGAGAATTGAAGGGCTGGCAACCGAGACTCAAAGGGAACTCTGCCAAATGGAAAAGGAAGTTTTATTAGAAGCTTCGTCCGAAGCTTTGAAGAGCCTGGGTTACCGGATCGAGCGTCATGGGGATGCCATGAAGGCATCTTTGGACAGGACCTGCATCTGGGTTGAAACAAATCCCTGGGGAGGGCTTTCTCTGGATTGCAGCGGGTTTTCAGGCCTCTCTTGCCTGGAGGAAGTCAAGAGGGCAGAAAATGCACTTGCCCTAAAAGGAATTGTGCTCACCCGAAATTCATCTGAATTTCACGGCAAACCAGAGGGGGGTTGCCTGGCCAG
>JASEHN010000490.1 GCA_030018715.1 Thermodesulfobacteriota bacterium
TCCTGAACAGACCGGGCGTATCAGCCACAGGGTCGATTTTTCCACTGACCTCTATTCCCTCGGGATTACCTTCTATGAATTGCTTACCGGGCGACTTCCCTTCTTCTCTACCGACCCCCTCGAATTGATCCATTCGCACTTGGCGGAAGAAGCGCCGCCTGTCCACGGATTGAATCCCGGGGTCCCCCCTATTTTAAGTAAGATCGTCGCCAAGTTAACGCTCAAACAGCCTGAGAAGCGTTACCAGAGCGGCGCCGGGCTTCTGGCCGACCTCATCCGGTGTTGGGATGAATATTCAGCCACCGGCACAATCAGCGCATTTCCTTTAGGGATTCACGATCGTACCCATCGAGTGACCTTCATCTCTAAAATAGTGGGACGCGCTAGTGAGGCCGGGATTATCCTTGAGGAATATGATAAAGCGGCTAAAGGTTTTTTCCGCTGCCTTTTCATTTCCGGGCTGCCTGGCATCGGAAAAACCCGCTTGATTCAAGAGCTTCAGAAACCGATCGTGGAGCACCGGGGCTATTTTACCTCAGGGAAATTCGATGTCTATCAAAAGAACATTCCCTATAGCTCCCTTATCCAGGCCCTGAGAAATCTGGTGAGGACCTTTTTAACGGAAAGCGATGAAAGAGCCGCTCTCTGGAAGCAAAAAATCACCAAAGTTGTAGGGGAAAATGGAAAGGTGATAACAGATGTAATCCCCGAACTTACGATTCTAATCGGCCCTCAGCCTGAGGTTAAACCGCTCCCTCCCGTGGAATCCAGAAACCGCTTCCATGATCTCTTCGGCCGTTTCTTGACCTGCCTGGCCAGAGAGGAAAACCCCCTGGTGCTTTTTATCGATGACCTTCAGTGGTGCGATGTGGCCTCCTTTGATTTTCTCTCCAACATCTTTGCCAACTATAAGGAACACCCATACCTCTTTCTTTTAGGAGCCTATCGTCATAACGAGGTGGATTCAAGCCATCCCCTGGCAAAGATAATAAAAAGCATCAAGGAAAACGCCCTGCCCCTGAAAGAAATCCGCCTAGAACCTCTTAAGGCCAAGCACTGCCATGAGATGGTCTCCTATATCCTCGATTCGCCTCTTTCACAAACCGGGGCCTTAGCCGGTTTTATAACCGAACTCACCGAAGGAAATCCTCTGTTTGTGAACGAAAGTTTGTCCTATCTTCATAATGAAGATTTACTCCTTCTAGATGCAAACCGCTGCTGGCAGTGGGATCTGGATAGGATCAGGCAATCCAATATGCCGACCGCTGTGGTGGCGCTCTTTAGCTTAAAGGTACAAAAACTGCCTCCAGATACCATTGATCTGCTCGAATACTGCGCTTGCATGGGGAACGTTTTCACACCAGATGAAATTGCTCTAGTCAGAGAAATTACATTGTCTGATGTGTTTGAAGTGTTCAAACCGGCCTTGGGGCAGGGGCTTTTGATGGAGAGTAAAGGTCAATTGCAATTCGTGCATGACCGGGTACAGGAGGCGGTTCTGAGCGCCATAAAACCGGAAAGGCGGCGGCAGATACATCGGCAGATCGGAAACCACTTCCTTTCGGCGGTTCCCAAAGGGACAGATCTGGAAAAACTGGATAGCCTCTTTACCATCGCCTCCCATCTAAACTTAGGAAGGGAGAGGATGCTGGACAGAGGAACGGCCTACCAATTGTCGGATATCAACTATCACGCCGGTAACAAGGCCCTGGACTCGCTGGCTACAGAAGCGGCCAATGAGTATTTTCGACAAAGCCTTGAGGTTTTGCCGGATGACTGCTGGGAGGTAGAGTACGACCGGACCTTTAAGATATTCCAGAAACTGGCCAAGACCGAGCTGATGTGCGGAAGATATGAGGGCTCGGAAAAACTGCTCAATCAATTACTCGACCATGCCCAAACCGATCTGGACAAGGCCGAGGCCCTGGCCGAACAGACCACCTCGCTCTCATCCATAGGCGATTTTATAAAGGCCGTTGAAACCGCTAACCGGGGCCTCGTCTTTTTCGAAAAATCGATCCCCGACGATCCTGAGTTGGCGGAGAAAAAACGAGAGCACTTGATGAATGAAATCACCTCTAAATATGGCGACAACATCTGGGACATTATCCTGAATATGCCGTTTACCAGGGAAAGGAATAGCAAGATTGAACTGGCCTTCTACGGTGAACTTATTCCGGACTTATATATGTCCGGTCTGGTGCCTCAACTCTATCTTTCGGCGGTACAGTCCACCCGACACTGCTTAGAAGGCGGTATGGATGAGTCGGTAATCTACTCTTTTTCGATCATGGGTCTCTATTTGGGGGAACAGGGAGAATTTGAGCGGGCCTTCCGCTATGAAGACCTGGCGCGTGATCTGTCTGAAAAATACCCAAATACCTTTGGCGCCACCCGGGGGATGAACGGGGTGGTCTGGTGTAACATGCATTCCAGGAGTCATCCCGCAGATATCGTCAATTATTGCCTTAAATCAATCCAGTGCGGGAAAAACTGCGGTGATCTGTACAATGCCGGGCTTTCCTATGGTCCTTTGATGTGGAACCTTCAGGTGCAAGGAGCCAGCCTGTCGGCCATTGAGGAGTACGTCCAGGAATGTCTTCAGTTTTCTCAAAAATATCATTTAGCCTTTTCCGTTGGTCTGGCCGAGGCCATGCAGGCCGGATGGATTACGCCAATGAAGAAAAATTATACGCCTATCCCCATGGAGGAGAAGATCAAAAAATGGGAGAGGGATAATCATATTGCCTCGGCGGGAAGCTATTATGTCCACATGGCCCTGGCCCATTATTATTTCGGAGAGTATGAAAAGGCGGAACAGTATTTACTTGAAGTCAGGCGGTATCTGACCGGGCTTACTGACAATGTGCTGAAGCGGCAATGGTATGTCTTTCAGGCGCTGAATGCCCTCCGGCTGTATGAAAGGGGGATCGTTTACAAGGGCAAGGAAGAATTGCTATCTTACATTCAACCGATCATAAAGAAGGTTGAGACCTGGGCTCAATTGGGGCCCTTGTTAAAACCCTATCTGGCCTTTGTCTATGCTGAACTGGAAAGAGTCACCGGGGAGTTCAGAAAGGCCCGGAGCCTCTACTTTGATGCCATAGCTATGGCCCATGAACAGCGATACACCCTCTTGGAAGGGCACCTTAATGAATGCCGGGGGGAACTCCTCAAAGAGGCCGGGGTGGGGACGGCTGGGG
>JASEHN010000491.1 GCA_030018715.1 Thermodesulfobacteriota bacterium
GACCTGTGATTCAAGTAATACTCGTCAAATTCCACCTTTTTCGGAATCGGAATAACGTCTCGGCCATTGATCTGCGCCCATCCCGCCTGCCCCGTGAAATGAATTTTGTTTGCTATTTCATCAGGGCCTGCCCTGTGAAATGAATTTTGTTTACTATTTCATCAGGGACTGCCCCGTGAAATTCCAAGGGACCATTTCATCGGGGTGATTCCCGGGATTAATCGATGAGGAATGGGGGTCTTGAAAATCGAGAGTTGTGCCCCCTTTTTTCATGGCCGGCTCCTTTTCTCTATGGCGGTTTCTATTTCTTCGATAAATTCCCGGGCGGACTGAATCTGAGCTTCCGCTTCGTGAACGGATACGATATAAAAATCGCCATAGTCGGCTTGTTCGCGGTATAGTTTCGCGCGCTCCAACCACTTACTCGCGTCCTTGCGAACCTTACCGCTCTTGACGAAATGTTGATTGAACAAGGCAATGACCCCGGTATGTTTGGAGCTGTCCAGGCGCTCCGTAGCGAGCAGCGCTCGGGCGGCCGTGAAAATGGCATAATATGACCTGCTCACGGAATCCTTATAATGGAGTTTTTCAAAAAGATCCTCTGCGGCGCTGAGTTTTTCACGCGCGCTCTCCAGACGATATGAAATCAGCGCTTTGATGCTGTCGTCCAGGATCATGACAACAATAACCCTTCCTTGTGGACCGCCAATGAAAAGGGTGAGGCCATTTTGGCATTCATATCGTATTCCTGTTCACTGAATACAACGGGCGAGATGGAAAGGTTATATTCGATATTCAGATCCGATGTGATTTCGGCAATCTGATCCATAACGTGTAATGATCTTTCTTTAACAATAACAAGGACATCGATATCAGATGTTTCCCGGTAATCGCCCCGCACTTTCGAACCGAAAACGGATATTCTGACCACATATTCACCCAAACGGCTTTTGACGGTTTCTCCAAACCGATCAATGGCATGTCTCTCTGTCTTGTTCATATGGTTCAAACTGCCGCCCATTTTGTCCTCCATGGTTCCCTGTTTTTTTATTGAATAAGTATAATAATGATTTCATAGTGTTGTCAAGGGGAAAGAGGGGAGACAGCTCCCTCGGGGACATGCCCAAAATTCACCAGAATTTCTTAGGGAGCTGTCTGGTCAATTATGGACTCATTAATAAGTCAAGAAGTTTTGAAAGTTTGGTTTATCAACCCTTTTTGCTGGAGAAGACCTAACTTTTATTTCGCCTGCTGGAATTTTTTAAGACATTCACAACCCGCTCTAAATCCCCTTCGGTCATCTGGGTTCCCCCCCAACCACCCTTGCCTTATGCTTTTCTTTTGCGTTTCCCAGCTTGCGCCTTGCGCCATGAGCCCTTCAACCTGAAAGACTGGTTGCAGGTGCATGGGTTTCTCTCCGAGGCGTAGGCTCTACGAGCCGGAGGCCAGATGGGCCTGGACTCAATGTTTTCAGCTTCGAGAGCCAGACGAACTGTTTCCCGATCCGCACCGAACTTTAAGGGCACATTTCAAGATTTGCCACTATACTCCATTGTTAAATAGGGCTACTTTACCCTATTTATTCATCATATCAGCCCTTCCAGTCCCTTACGGTCAAGAATGTTCAAAAGTTTAAGAGAAGGGCCACCGGGATGCTTATCTCCGATCTCCCACTTTTGAATGGTAGAGAGGCTGGTATTGAGCACTGATGCCATAACTGCCTGGCTAAGCCGATAACGTTCCCGCAGGGAACGAATCTGTTCTGCCGAATAAGTAGAAACCGGTTTTATACACAAAACATCATACTCACGCATCGCGCGCTTGTCTATGAACCCGAGCTTATGCAGGTCCTTGGCAGTCTCATGGACCGCTTCCAAGAGACGGCTCTTATGCTTTTTACGCTTCATGTTCGACCTCCACCAAAGCGCCCTCCTCAATGGCGGCTATAATCTGCGCCGCTGTCAGACCGAGAAGGTGTTTTGCCAACTTCTTCAAAGATTCCAATTCATTATCTGAAATGTTCGCACGTTTATTCTTTTCAAAACCAAATACAAAAAACCATCTGTCATTGCGGTTCGTCGCCAGTAACGTTCTTATACTGCCGCGCTTGCCTCTCCCTGGTAAAGCAATACGCTTTTTCACAATTCCACCCCCAAGATCGGCTTCGAGCAACCCACGCTCAATTTCGAGGACAGCCTTGTCCAGCAGCGAATCAGCCAAACCGGACTTTCGCGCCCAACTCGCAAAATGTCGAGTTTTCAGGATCATTTTTTTATACTATACCACTAAGTGAAGTACTTTGCAATATTAAATCATACACTATCGCGGAAGCGGACTTCGCCATAAACGAAAAAGGCTGTCCAGATCGCCAGAACAGCCAGAATAAACATGCCTCTGCCCCACATCCCCACATGGACATAGCCCACCATCATCAGGACCACTAATGCCAGCAATCCCGCTTCGACACCCGTCACAAAAACATGGCTTTTCCCCGACCGCACCAACCGCTGATAGAAATGCTCGCGATGCGCCTCGTAGAACTTCTCTCCCCGGCCAATCCGCCTGATCAGAGCAATGTCAGTAAAACTGGTCCATCCCCCGGCCTCATGGCCAGCGCCTAATCCGCAACGCCCAAAACTAAAATCGCCCCGATCGCGGCGCCAATAATTGCATGAGTCATCGGGTCTTTAATATTTTGAAAGATCACTTCCAACCAATGGCCATAGGTCAGCAAATATTCTTCGTTTACTGATTTGAATCTGCGTTAATCTGTGTAATCCGTGGATTCCATGGGGTCAGGGCTCTGATTTTAAAATCCAGCTAACTTATAGCAATTTTTAAAGACATTCACTACCCGCTCTAAATCCTCGTCGGTCATCTGGGTTCCGGAGGGAAGGCATAATCCCTGTTTAAAATTTCTATGATCTGATTGAAAAAGGTAATCATGAATTTAATGGGGTAGGACAAATGCGCTCCTGGAAGACGACAAAAGCCCAAAGCACCAGGCAGAGCAGCGGAAGGCTGAGCGTAACAATGATTGTGGCCCCGGAAAGATTCAGAGTCCAGGTGAGAGCCAGGATCGCCCCAGCCCCAGATAGTCCAATGTAGAGCAATGTCACGAAACGATGGCTGTAGCCAGCAATGACCAGCCTTTGATATAGATGGGATCGATGGGCAGTAAAAATATTCTCGCCACCAC
>JASEHN010000492.1 GCA_030018715.1 Thermodesulfobacteriota bacterium
CCCTCTGAGTTTGGGGCCCATCTCCACGTTGCCCATGACGGTCCTCCAGGGGAAAAGCATGTAGCTCTGAAAGACCAGTCCTCGATCCGGCCCGGGGCCTTTCACCTCTTTCCCATCTAAAAGAACCCGTCCTTCGGTTGGCGTCTCCAGACCGGCAATGATTCTGAGCAGGGTGGTCTTCCCCGATTGCCCTGGCCCAAGGATCACCACAAACTCGTTGGCATCGACATTAAGAGAAATATCCTCAAGCACATGAACTTGGATCTTGCCCTTTTGAATGAAAATCTTGCGAATATTCTGACAGGAAATTTTGATCCGGTTTTGCCGGTCTTTTTCGGTCATTGGCTTCTCTCTCTTATTCGCATTATAGCCCCCTAATCTCCCGCTTCCAGGGGCAGGCCAACCTTTCCAGCCCGCTTACGAGCAAAGAGGTAAGGAAAGCCACCAGGGCGATGATGGCCATTCCCCCGATAACCAGTTCAGGCTTAGTGAGCCTCATTCCTTGAATGATAATCCAGCCCAAGCCGGAGCGGGAACTTACCAGTTCCGCGGCCAGCACACAGGTCCAGGCAATGCTTAAGGAAATTTGCAGCCCGCTGAAGATCGCTGGAAAGGCTGCCGGGAAGGAGACATGAAGAATCTCATCCCGGCGTTTTCCGCCCAGCATGCGGACTACGTCGTAGAGTTCCGGCTCTATGAGCCGGACGCCGTTATAAGAATTAAGCAGACAGGGCACGAACGCGCCAATAACGATAATGAAAATCTTCGAGCCCTCTTCAATCCCGAACCAGAGGATGGCGATAGAAATCCAGGCGATGGGAGGCATAGGTTTGAATATGTCAAAGACCGGTTTGACAAGGGCATTGATATATCGATTGAGGGCCATCAATAATCCGAGGGGTACGGCAAATATCGAAGCAATGGCGAACCCGATAAAGACCCTTCTTGTGCTGTCCCAGACATGCCCCCAAAGATCTTTTCCGGCCAGTTTAACGGTAGTCAAACGGGTTAATTCTTTAAGCACTTCGTATGGCGGCGCCAGGGACTTGCCGAGAATCTGCTCTTTGGCCACCCAATCCCAGATGAGCAGAAAACCCAGGAAAGAAACGACGTAAAGAAAGAACTCGTTCCTGATGATGTGCAGTATGGTGAGAGGGGATTCCCGGTCTTTGATCAACTTCTCCTATCTCCTTATCCCGGCCAGGAGCCGTTTTTCCACCGCGTCTATGGCCAGGCCGATCAGTGCACCGACGACGCCCACAGTCACCATACCCAAAACCACCATTTCGGGTAAGGCCAGCCGGCGGCCCATGGAAATCAGGAACCCCAGGCCGGAATCGGAGGCCAGGAGCTCGGCAGCGACCAGATTCGTCCAGCAGATGGCCAGGGTAATCTGCAAAGCCCCGAAAACCATGGGAAGAGCGGAAGGGATACAGAGCTTCTTGAATATCTGCCAATCTGTAGCGCCGTAGGTTCTGGCCATCTGAATGAGGGTCGGGTTGGTCATTTTTACTCCGGCCCAGGCATTAATCACGCAAGGGACCACCCCCCCGATCCAGATGATGAAGACCTTCCCCCACAGATCAATCCCAAACCAGAAGATACACAGGGGAATCCAGGCGATTGGGGGAATGGGGCGGATGATTTCAAAGAGCGGTCGAAATACGCCCCTGACTACGGTGAACCATCCCATAAGCAGACCAAGGGGGAGTCCGATGAGCAGAGAAAGGAGGTATCCAATACCGGCCTCCTGGATACTTATCCAGACGTGCGCCGAAAGGACGGCCCCGTCAGGGTTGGGGTCGGTTAGCTTCACCAGAAACAACTGGAAGACCGAAGAAGGAGCAGCAAGCATGGTGCTGGGAACCAGGCCCGTGCGAACGATAAGCTCCCATCCCCCAAAAAAAGTCATAAGGCTGGCTAAAGACAGAATTTTAATAAACAGGGGCTTTTTGATTTTTACTTCCTCGTAGGCCATCAAAGATCTCCCATTCAGGAGGATAAAATGATCCCCTTTTCGTAAGGAAGGGGATTGGAACGACAGCCCCAATCCCCGTTTAACTCATGGACTCAACCGCTCAACCCTTATTTCTACTTTATTTGTAGGGAGGGATGGGGGTCTTGACCATCTTCAGGAATTTATCCGTAACCCAGTCCATCTTTTTTACTTTGGCCAACTCCTCAGCCTTGATCCTGCCGTTGGCCTGGAGGAACTCGGCGAGCATTCGTTCCCATTTCTGGGCTGCGCTCTCTTTTTTTGAAGCGTCAAAAAGTTTGAGCTGCTCGTCCAGCTTCCAAACCGGGTGGCTTTCAATGTCTTTTTTCGCCGCATCGGCCGTAAACTCCATGCCTGCCCACTCCTTGTACATCCTCTGGAAGAGTTTCACGTTTTCAGGCGTTGCGCCCTCCTCTTTAAGTTTATTGATGGAACGAAACATTACCCGCAGGAATTTGGCTACTACCTCTGGGTTCTTGTCGCAGTATTCTTTATCCCCGATGAAGGTGATCGGGATGGCCACCCCGCAAGTATTCACGTTGCCCACCTCTTTCCAGCCTTTTTCTTCCGCCGTGAAAGTAAAGGGCGCCCATAGGCAGGCAAAGTCCCCAATGCCCTTCTCGAAAGCAGCCATGATCGAAGCCTGGTCCATATGCTTGACCACCACATCTTTATCCTTCAACCCAAAGACCCGTAAATAAGAGCTCATGGCGTAATGAGCAGAGGAAACTGTGGTCACGAGAAAGGTTTTACCCTTGATATCCTCAGCCTTGCCAAGCACCTTGGGGTAATTCTTGACCGCTCCCCGAGTCTTCACCGCTGGGCTATTGGAACGGGCATAGACGGCGTTGCAGAAGGATTCGTCGTTTCCCAGGCCGATCATGTAAGCGCCGTAGCGAAGAGCGCCTATAACGTGAGGGACGCCGCCAATGCTGCCCAGCACCCACTGCTTTGCCGGAAGGGCTTCAAGCATGGCCATGCCGCTGTCAAAATTAAGCAATTTCATATCCAGGCCTTCTTCTTTGTCCCATCCCTTTTCCTTGGCATACCAGGCAAAGAAGACCTCATGTTCGGGCATCCAGGCAGTAGGCAAAGGAATCAGCTTCTGTTGAGCCGTTGCCAACCCTGTCCAAGACAGGAACATAACCATAGCCAACGCAAAAATAACCACCCGCACCATCTTTTTCATTTTTTC
>JASEHN010000493.1 GCA_030018715.1 Thermodesulfobacteriota bacterium
GCCACAAGCGCTGCCGTCAGGGCAGCATGGTCCCTCTGCGCTGTGGCCACTCGCCGCACCAACTCGTCCATAGAATACGGGTCGGCTGGGTCCTGGCGCGTAAGCACCACCTGGAATTCATCCACGTTCGGCACGGCGCGGATCTTTTCCAGAAGAACCGCGGGATTGATGAGCATGCCTTTCACCTTAACCAAGTCTTTAGTCCGCACAATCGGCCCAACGAGGCGGTTTCCGTTACGCCCGCAGTGAGGGCAGGGCTCATGCGTAAGGCTGGCCATGTCGCCGACGAGGTAGCGCACGAGCACCGTCCCCCGCCGGTCGAGATGTGTAATGGCGAGGGCGCCTCGCTGTCCATCGGACAGGCGCTCCCCCGTGGCCGGATCCACAATTTCCAGGTAGAGGATCTCGGGGGCCGGGTTATGCCAGTCGCCTTCCTCCCGACATTGAGCGAGTGCTCCAATCTCCGTCGACCCGTAGCGATCGAAAATAATCGGGTCTTGGGCTCCCAGGGCGCGCAGATGTGCTCGAATATCCTCGTGCATACCGGGAGAACTTGCCTCGCCCGTAACCGCACACATGCGAACGCTCGTGAAGTCCGCCCTAAGTTCGGCAGCGCGCAGGATGACCCGCCGAACAAAGCTAGTGACGCCCCAGAGCACGGTCGCCCGGTGCCGCTCCACCATCCGCACGGCCTCGGCGAGGGAGCGATGAACACCAAAGGCCCCATGCTCTGGACCGGTCAGCGCTCCCACAATGGCCGCCCCGATGGCATAGGCGTTGGCCGCAGCCCGAACGAAAGCACCCATGGAGGCGGGCGCGAGGGGCAAAAGGTTGGCTAGGATATCGCGGTCGGTAATGCCGGAGATCTCCGCTGCCCGTTTGGCCTGGTAGAGGTAGGCTTCGTAGTCGTGCGTGGTATTGTAGAGCGGCGTCGGGTCGCCGGTGCTGCCGGTGGTGTGAATCACTTCCCACAGCGCCCGTTCGTGCAGGGGCAGGTCCGGACAAATCAAACGGAAACTTTCCGGGTCATTCATCAGGTCTTGCTTGGTGGTCAACGGAAGCTTACAGAGGTCATCGCATTCTCGTATTTCGTTAAGGTTCACTCCCGCCGCTGTCCAGCACTGTCGGTAATAGGGATGTCCTTGAGCGCAGAGGCGCAGCATTTGCAAGAGCTTGGCGTCCTGGACCCGGCGGATCTCTGCCACCGGTTGAAAAAGCAAACCTGTCATTCACGCCTACCTTCGGCCGCGCCTCCTGACGTTCCAGCGAAGGGCGCGGCCCTCTATTTCAGGTCGATTCCTGCGCCGGAATTCTCCGCTTGAGGAGCACCGTCTTGTCAATCTCGAAGACCGTCTCCCCCCGCTGATTGATGACGCGGTCGCGGAAAACGACAATCCCGCGGGTTGGGTCCGCCGTTTCTTTCTTGGCGAGCACTTCTACTTCTGTTCGGATGGTGTCGCCCGGGCGGACGGGCAACAGGAAACGGCCGCGATCGACGCTAAGAAGAGCGATGACGGTCATGCGGAAAAGACTCTCGGTCATTCCCGTGGAGAAAGCCATGATGAGCGCACTCGGCACGATGCGGCCGCCATACGGCGTCTGCTTGGCGTACTCTTCGTCGATGAACAAAGGCACATGGTACCCTACGAAGGCACAGAAGAGCGAAAGATCCCCCTCTGTGATCGTCCGCCCGTACGTCTGGTGCCGCTCGCCAACCTGAAATTCTTCAAAAAATTTGCTCATGACGCCCTTTCGGGAATAACGGCCACGGCCGAAATTTCAATCAACGCCCCATCCCGGAGAAGTTCGGCAACCAAGACCCCCGTCGCGGCGGGGAACCCGTTCTTGAAGAAATCGCGTCGGACCTCAGCCGTGGCTTTATAGCCCTCCGTCGTGGTAATGTACTCCGTTGTTTGGACAATATTGTCAAAGGTTGCGCCCACAGCAGCAAGTAGGGCCTCGAACTTCCGGAAGATCTGGCGCGTCTGGGCAACGATGTTGCCGCGCCCGACGATCTGGTTGTTCTCATCCGTGGCCGTTGTGCCGGAGATGAACATGAGGTTCCCAACTCGGACCGCAGGGGAAAACGTGTACCGGGACGGCCACTCCCTTCCACCAGTAATGACCTGATACAAGGGTGAGCTCATGATTCCTCCTTTTGCCCAGAGCGCAAATCAACCTGATAAACATGAAACCCCTCGAGCAAAGTCTCCCCGCGCTGGTTGGAGATGGTTGCGGCTAATCGGACAAAGCCCCGACGGTCTTCGCGCCAGATTTTTTCCACTGTATGTCGCGGGTAGATGGTGTCTCCGACGATGGCCGGCTTAATAAAGCGGCACCCCTGCTCCACCATAATGAATCCCTCGAGGCGGTGCGTGACGGAAGAGGCACCCAGGGCGGTCATCGATGCCAGCAAGAGCCCATGGGCGACAGGCTTGCCGAACCGGGTTTTGCGGGCATATTCAACGTCGTAATGGATTGGATGGCTGTCGCCGGTGACCCCCGAAAAAAGGAGGTAATGCGCCTCGGTCAGCGTTTTGGAGGGACTGGTAAATTCATCACCGACTTTAAGCTCATCGAAGAACATCAAACCTCCCGCTCCTTTGCCGTGGGGCCAATTTTTCCATAATTTCCCTTTCGTTGATGGCTTTTATGTGAGTGGTAAAAAGAACTGGCTTTTGCTGATGGTTATAGCAAAGCGCCGCTGGCTGTGTCAAGGGATAAAGCGGAGATCTCTAAAAAAGTGATGATCTCGGTGAGTCGGCCTTAGGGAGCACCTCTTTCCGTTCCAGATTCTCATCCAAAATCTTGGGCTGATAATCCTCACTCACAAATACCCGCACCCGCCCCTCATTCAAAGTAAGACAATCCTCCCCATAAGGACAATCCCGGCAAGATTCAACCGGGAAGTAGTAAAGCCACCCCTGCTCATGGGGACTTTTGCCAATCGAGAATTGCTGGGCATCCGGATCCACCAAAGAGACTATCTTCTCCTCCCCATAAAGCATCCCCTCCAACTCCCCAATGACCCGATCGTTCTCCTCTGTATCCTTGCCCTTGCCCTCGGAGAATAACGCCTTCGTCAACTCCACCTCCTGGACCATCTCCTCCTCCGTCGCCCGCCTCCCGGGTTATAGTGAAATAGGGGACGTAGTGGAAAATATGCACCTTACATTATGTGATGATTCG
>JASEHN010000494.1 GCA_030018715.1 Thermodesulfobacteriota bacterium
GAGGAGGTTGAGTCATGGCAATAGAAGCCCGGCCATTAGTGGAAATAACAAAAGAGGCCCTCAAAGTATTGAACAAAGAGATGGGTATAGTAGATACCGTGCGATTCATAAATCAATTTACCACGGGCTATGGTGACTATACCCAGGACCGAGAGCAACTATTTAAGGACATGACATTGGATGATATCATTTCCGCGGTAAAGAAAAAACAAACACCACCCCGCAATTAACTTAAACCCCTATTTTTAGGCTCAAAAATGCCATTATAAGCCCTAAAAACACTCTTCTTTTTATTGCTTTATTATATATTTTCAATCGCTTAGCTTGGTCCGACCCCAGCTTATTATATTGAGTATTGTGTCCCCCGAATTCCGCACAATTCCTTCATCCCATTATTTCCTTTTCTTAAATTTCTTTTTTCAACCCATAAGGAAATTGAATTATTGAAGGGCATCCCCCTCTACGAGGACCCCAATGGGTGACCCTATACCCTAAACCACGTCTCCCATTAATGGAATTTCAATTCCCTTCTGCTTTATTTCATATATAATTAGGAGCCAAGTGTCTTTTTCATAGGACTCTGAGGAAATGGGAATAGGTTCAATTCTGGGATCAACTCTCCAGGCGATCTGGAAGAGAATTTTTCCTTCCTCGAATCGATCTTTGCCAAAATCAGGGGAAACAATGGCGAGGTCTAAATCGCTTCCTGAATGGATGTTTCCTAAAGCATGAGAGCCATAGAGAATAACCTTCTCCACTCGTATTCCTCTCGCGGTCAAAGCACCCACAAACCGCGTTATTATGTCTCTAATTTCTGGATCAACCATTTATAGATTCCCTCCATCTCCCCCAATTTTCCCCGGGTAAATTCGTCGGTGCATTTTTGGTAGAAGTCTTTCTTATCGTCTGGATATCTTGATTCCATATGGAATTCCGTGTATTCAGCCAACCGGTCAATAATCGATGCCGGAATTTCAATATTTGTTTTACTGGCGAGGATAGGCAAGGAGTGAGTAAGGGGGCATGTGCTTGGGTTGCTTTAACAACGATGGCCTTCAGTACTTTTTCAATTGCCAGGTGACCAAAAAAAAGGGCGTAAGGAAATTTTTTTGATACCAGCAGGGCTTTCCCTGTTTCGAGATCATAGGCAGCGCTATTGAGCCAGTATTGAATTGTTCTTGCTACCTCAAAAGTCACCAATCCTCCGCTCAGAATTTAAAATTGACCAGAATTTTAAATAATATCATAATTGCCGGCAAGCTAAAAACGATAATAATGGAGTGGGTGTGCGACAAATTTATGGGTATGGTATTTAAGCACAGGCTCGATCCTCCCAAAAATCTTCCCAACGATTGCTGATAAGGCAACACCGTAGGGCAATAATATTATTTGCTCCTCTCACGGTCCAGTGCATTCCGGATTGCTTAAGGCGTTGCCCAATCACGGTGCGACATCCCGCTTCCAGCACCCCAGAGCCTACGAACAAACCTTGCCTTCTGAAGGAATCATAACGCATCCGATCTTTATTCTTTGCAAAATAACCAACTTCTCTTTCAAACACCTCTTCTTGCTCATCTGTGGATGGCGACAAAGACTTGATGGCTTCAATGACTTTTTCTACCTCCCCCTGATCTAATTCCTTGCAGCGTTTGTCCGTCCAATGCTTTAATTTTTCTTGATCACAGCTAAAAGCGGCCCGGGCAACATTCCAATAGTGTTGCCGAGCATGGTAAAGATCAATCACCTGAACCGCCCCATAAAATTGCTCCTCCGCAAGATTCCATATCCAAGAAGCTCCATCTCCGATCACACAAACCTTCTGCGCCCTCTCTAAACCCCGCCCCACAGCTTCCCCATAAATCCGCCCCCCAAACGCCTCCGTCGTTTCGATGGCCCCGACATAACTGGTCGAACCTTCATCTCTTACCGGAAAGCCTTTTTCATCCACAGTGGTCTGAGTAAAAATGCAGCCTAACTTCGCTTCTCTGGTCTTCGCCTGCCCATCTTCCCTTTTCCCCTTTCTCCCTACCGTTTCGGCCTTCACCACCGGAACCCCTGTCCCATCAAGACAAATATACATCTTCGGGACGGACTGGATGGGGATCACCTTATCGGATAATGAACCAGCGACCTCTCGCTTATAAAACCCTTCTACCTCCTGCCCCAATCGATAAGAAATCCTCTCGATCTCTTTGGGACCTACCTCGATGCCCGCCATCTCTCGAATGTCCTCATGCCCAAGAGCAAAAGGCCGATAGGCTCCCACCCGGCCCATGATCCGCCTCACCCCCGGACTAAAGGAGGTCCCCACAATATCCAAAGCCGTATCTTTGGGACACCATCCCTTTTTACACTCCGGATCATAATAATAAGCCCGCTTGACCGTCACAGCGCCTAAAACGGTAAGCAACTCTTTGTCTCGATACTCTTGGAACTCAAAAACATGCCCCTTCTCGCAGGGTTGAGTCCGGCCGCGGTAATCCCCCCCATCTGCGTTTAACAATTTCTCCAGGATCACGCTGCCAACAGAATGCATGGAAGAGCGAATATACATCTCCAGAGATTCAAGGTCCAGACGGCCAAGCTTCTCCCTCTCTCTCCAAGATAAATTTACAATCCGATCCACTTCCCTCTGTATTTCTTCCTGAAGCGCCTCTGTAATTTTTTTTTAAGCTCCTCCCGCTCCTCCTCTCCCTTTACCTCAGGAACTGACCGTAAATCACAAATCTCCTCATTCACTTGAACCAGTTCATCGCAAAACCTTAAGAAATTAAGATAGTTGGCAATCTCGTCCAGGTATTTCTGCAGCTCAGGCCCCAACTTTAAATTCTTAGCATAACTCTTCCCTTTAATGGTGGTGTTCCATAGATATTGGGGGCCATGACCAGGATGTCCTTCCCTGGCACAGATACAGTTTCCCTTGCCGCATTTTCGATAATTGACGGAGATCGTCCCCCGTCTAAAGTCGCCCATTTTCTCTAACTGCTGATACAAATATCTTCTCTTCCCTTCCAGGACCTTCAGAGATTCCTCCATAAGCACCTCCTATAATCTGATTGCTTATTAAGCATTCAGATTATAGGACAAACAAAACCATTTGTCAAATCTACCCACATTTTTGTCGCAGACCCGATGTCGGAAGGGATATGGCAGTATCTGGCGAAACTGATACCATGGAGAAATATC
>JASEHN010000018.1 GCA_030018715.1 Thermodesulfobacteriota bacterium
ATCCTATGCAATCCGGCCCCTAACCCCCTGTGTCAAGTGTGGGTAAGGATCAGCCTAAGGATGAGGGGGGGGTCAGGAAAGCTTATAACCGATCTTCCGTAACAGCCCTTTTCTCCACTGGACGTCCTCCGGCCCTTCCACTCCTTTCGGCGGGCAACCGTCGATCACTCCGAGTATCCCCCCGCCCTGGGGGGATTCGGCTATAATCACTTCAAGAGGATTGGCGGTGGCGCAGAAGATGGAACAAACTTCCGGACAATTCTTGATTGCGTTGAGGACGTTGATCGGGTAGGCATCGAGGAGGACCATTACGAAGGTATGACCGGCTGCAATGGCCTGGGCGTTGCGGACCGCAACTTTCTTCAATTCTTCGTCATTCCCTTCCTGGCGGATCAGGCAAGCTCCCGAGGCTTCGCAAAAGGCAATTCCGAATCGCGACCTGGGTAGAGCGTTTACCATGATTTCGTATAAATCCTCCACGGTCTTGATGAAATGGGTTTGGCCGACGATAATATTCGCCCCCTCCGGAAATTCCAATTTGACGCTTTTGAGCTCCATGGCATCCCCCTTCTAATCAAAAAGCAAAATACAGGATTCAGAATTCATAAGAAATCTAAATTTCTCCAATTCTGTCATTCCGAACGCGGAAATCCAGTAAAAGCAAAAAGATCTGGACTCCTGCTTTCGCAGGAGTGACGGATTTTCGAATTTCTACGAGACCATTGGATTTTGATTCCTGAATCCTGCTAACTTCATGTAGGTTGCCCTGTGTCTTTTTTAATCTTCAAGCTTCCCACCAAGGAAGCCACGTCAGGAAAATTATTGGCCTGCAAATATCTCTGAATCCCATCGATAATTTTTAGGCCGGCCCGGGGGTCGATAAAGTGGGCCGAACCGACCTGAACCGCGGTTGCCCCGGCGATCAGATATTCCAGAGCATCTTCAGCGGTAACAATGCCGCCCATGCCCACAATCGGGATATGCACAGTCTGGGCAACTTGCCAGACCATCCGTAATCCAACAGGCTTAATGGCCGGGCCGGAAAGGCCGCCCGTGATATTCCCCAGAAGGGGCGTGCGTTTTTTCAGGTCAATGGCCATGCCGATCAGGGTGTTGATCAGGGAAACAGCATCCGCCCCGCCTGCTTCCGCGGCCTGGGCGATTTCGCTGATGTCGGATACGTTGGGGGAAAGTTTGACCATCAGAAAAGAAGAAGTGGCCCGGCGAATTTTAGCAACCACCTTATGTACGGTTCTGGGTTCAGAGGCAAAGATCGCCCCCCCTGCTTTCAAGTTCGGACAGGAGATATTCACCTCCAGGCCGGCAATCCCTTCCACATCCGCAAGTCTCCGGGCTAATTCTGCATATTCCTCTATTGTGTTGCCGAAAATATTGACGATGACCGGACAGGATGCTTTCCGCAAGAAAGGCCATTTCTCCAGGATAAACTTTTCCAGCCCTACGTTCTCCAGTCCAATGGCATTGAGCATCCCCGAGGGAGTCTCAGCCAGACGGGGCGGAGGATTTCCTCTGCGGGGCTCCAAGGAAAGGCCCTTGGTGACGATTCCCCCCAAGCTCCGGAGAGGAATAAGAGAGGCATATTCCTCTCCGTAGCCAAACGTCCCCGAGGCCGCAATTACAGGGTTTCTCAGCTTCAATGCGCCCAGCTCAACCGCCAGGCTTGGGCCCTCCTTGGGGTGATCCGCACTCTTCATAAACCCTTTTACTCCCAAATAATTTCCCTGGATTCAAAGACAGGCCCTTCTTTGCAGGCACGGGCATAACGAAAAGCCGGAGGTTGGGAAACGTCCGGTACGAAACTCTCTGAAGAAGCGCCTATTGCGTCGCCCGCAAATGCGCTTGTGAAAAGAATTTTTTCCTCGGCGGCATCCGCCGGAGGTTGGGAAATTTTCAAAGAGTCTTCCTCCCGAACTTTTACGGCACATCCCAGGCAAGCCCCCATTCCGCAAGCCATGCGCGCTTCCAGAAGGACTTGGCAGGGAAGGTCAAATTGATCGGCGATTTGGGCCACTTTGGCTAACATGGGCATCGGTCCGCAGGCATACAGGGCTATGGAAGCGTGTCCCCGGGTCATGAGTTCACGTTCCAATAAATCCGTGGCCATTCCGGGGATCCCCAGACTTCCGTCTTCGGTGCTTATCAGGGGTTCCATATCCAGTTTTTGAAATTCTTTGACTCCCAATATTTTTTCGCGACTCTCCCCCCCGATTATAACGATGACTGCGGATTGCTCATTCAGATTCCGAGATGCCCTATTCCGGCCCAGTCCCCTCCGCAGTTTTTCGGCCCAAGGGATAAGCGGAGCGATTCCGATTCCTCCTCCGATAAGAATCGCCTGTTTTCGTCCTTCAGCCGCCCAGAACCCGTTTCCCAGTGGACCCAATATGTGAATCTGCTGGCCTTCTTTAAGCCTGGTCATCAAAGAAGTCCCCCGGCCTACGACTTTGTAACAAATCTCCAGAATCCCATCTTCTTCGGTCATTTTTTTCTTTTCCCCGGGAGGAAAGACCCGGGAAAAACTGAAAGGCCGGCGCAAGAAGGGATCGCTTTGCTCGGAAATCCGTAACATAATGAATTGACCCGGTTGAGCCAGCCGGGCGATTTCCGGACAGCGCAGGCGCAGACGGAAGGAATCGGCGCCGATTCTTTGGTGCCGGATAATTTGCGCTTTGGCTTCTTTTATCTTTGTTTTCATATCGCGGTCAGCAAATCGGCTTCAGCCAGACGCAGACCCATGATTATTGCATCCTCCCCGCTGTCGGAGTAATAACGCCGGCGAATGCCCCGGGGCTGGAATTGCAGATTGCGGTAAAGGGAAATGGCTTTGTAGTTGGAGCGGCGCACTTCCAGGGTAATCTCCCTGACTCCTTTCGCCAGGCAATAGTCCACTCCGTAACGCAGTAGCCGATTCCCGATCCCCTGCCAGCGCCGTTCAGGGCGCACAGCCAGGTTCAAAATATGAGCCTCGGGGATAAGCAGCCAAAAACACAGGTAACCCACAACTTGATCCAGAGACATTTCCCGGGCAATGAAGGATTTGGCATAAGGCAGGGATAACTCCCGCTCAAAAAGTCTTCTCGACCAGGGGGTGGGAAAAGACACCCGTTCGATTTGCATTACTTCATCAAGGTCCCGTTCGGTCATCTCGCGGATGTCTATTTCGCCTTCTTTGTTCACGGCTATCCCCTCTAATCTATGCAGGTTAGCATTGAAATGATTGGCATGGGATCGGGGATTTAATTTTTTGCTCCGGCTGGGTTAGGTCAGGTTTTTTTTTGTAATATTTCGCTGGCCAGATTGATGTTCCGCTGGCCGGCTTCCTTAACCAGCTTGGCCAGTTCTTTCAGAGAACGGCCCTCCCGGCAATTGGAAATCTTGATGAGCATGGGAAGATTGATGCCGGTGAGGACTTCCACCCGGTCTTCCTGCAGGAAAACCAGGCTCATATTAGAGGGAGTTCCGCCAAACATGTCCGTAAGGATCAGGACTCCTTTTCCGGCGTCCACACTCTTGATCGCAGCGGCGATTTCCCTCCGCAGCTCTTCTACCCCTCTGCCAGTATCTATGGAAACGGTTGCCAGGTTAGGAAATTTTCCGCAAATTAACTCTGCCGACCTAACAAATTCCTCACCCAGGTTCGGGTGGGTTACCAAAACAACGCCAACCATAGGCCCTCCGTCCTTCTTCCTTTATGCCCATGAACGATCTTTCATGGAGACGCTTCTAAATCCCGATGTCGCCTGCGCACGGGAAATTTTTCCTGAAAAAGATTTCCTAACCTTTCAGCTATGGCCACTGATCGGTGTCTTCCCCCCGTGCATCCCACAGCCACTGTAAGGTAGGCTTTGCCTTCCCGTTCGTAAAGCGGCAGCAAATATTCCAGAAGACTGTAAAATCGTTCCAGGAATTCTCGTGTTTCCTCAATCCGGATAAGGTAATCGCTAATCCGGGTATCTGTTCCCGGGAGGGTCTTAAGCTCTTCTTCAAAAAAAGGGTTGGGCAGGAACCGAACATCGATCACTATGTCCGCCTCCGGGGGAATCCCCCGGCTGTAGCCAAAAGAAAGAAAAGTCAAGTTCATCTTTCGACCAATGGGCTTTTGTTCGAAAATCTCTCGAATGGCTCCCTGCAGCTGGTGAACATTATAAGTCGAGGTGTCGATTACCAGGGTAGCCATGGCCCGGAGGCCGGCTAACATCTGCCTTTCCTTGTGAATTCCTTCCAAAACGCCGCAACCTTCGGCCAGCGGGTGCGTTCGGCGCGTCTGACTGTATCTCCGAACCAGCGCTTCATTCGAGGCTTCCAGGAAGAGAATCTCTAATTGATACCCTTGCTCCTTCAGCCGGCCGATAACCTCCGGATAGGTTTTTAGGAAATCCCTCTCGCGCAGGTCCATTACCAGGGCAATCCGGGAATACTCTCCCAGAGAGGCAGAACATAATTCGAAGAGTTTGGGGAGAAGGACTATGGGTAGATTATCCACACAGAAAAACCCCATATCCTCCAAAACCCGGATGACAGTGCTCTTTCCCGACCCCGAAAGGCCGGTAACGATTACGATGCGCAGATTTTGCACTGCTTCCGCTCCCATGCTTGCCGGATTGAAAAAGGTCTTCCTCCTTAAATCAGTAAGGAAGGCCTGAGGTTATCAGGCTTTTGTTTTATTCGATCTCATCTTCTTCGGAAAAAAGGGAATAAATTTCCTCTGCAGAATTCATCTCCATCAGGCGTTTCCGAAAGACGCTGTCTTTCATCAGACGTGAGATACGGGCCAAAGCTTTCAGATGGATCCCCGCGGAATTCTCCGGGGCAATGAGCAGGAAAAATAGATGAGTCGGTTTTCCATCCATGGATTGAAAATCCAAACCGGCAATGCTTCTCCCGAAGGAGGCCAGGATCCTTTGCACATCTTTGCTTTTGCCGTGGGGAATGGCCACTCCTTCTCCAATGCCTGTGCTTCCCAGGCTCTCCCGTTCGAGCAAGATTTCCATCAGCCGATTTTCATCCACATGGTTTTCCACTCGAGTGATCACCCTAACCAGTTCCCTTAAGACCCCTTCTTTGCTCGTGGAGGCAAGTTGGGGAATAATCATCCGCTTATCCAAGATGTCTAAAATTTTCATGGCTCCTAATCTTTCACCTTTGAACTTCTGAAACTCCTCCGGGGCAAAAAGAATTCACTCCGGAATTTGAACCTGGCCAATAAACCTGAATTTTTTCCCTTAAGAATTAGGGCAATAAAAGGTCAAGCAACCTGAGGTTCAATCAAGCCGTAATGCCCATCCTTCATCCGGTAAATAATGTTGAGGCTCTTGGAGTTGGCATTGGTAAAAACTAAAAATTCATTATTCAGAAGATCCATCTGCATAACCGCTTCATCCACGGACATGGGTTTGGCCAGAAGCTTCTTGCTTTTGATTACCTTCGGCTCTCCCCCCTCATCGAAGCTATCGGGGGCGTACACGTCCATGCGCCAGCTCAGCTCCGGCAAGGAAGAATGGGTCTTGTGCCGCCTGATTCTTTCCTTGTATTTCAGAACCTGCCGTTCTAATTTATCGGTTACCCGGTCAATAGCCGAGAACATATCCTCATTTTCTTCCTGGGCATTGATCGTGATGCGGTTGGCCAGCAGGGTAACTTCTACGATATGACGGTGCTTTTCCACGGCTAAAACAACGTTGGCTTCCAGAGGATGGTCCAGATATTTCCTTAATTTGGCAAGTTTTTCTTGCACGTATTCCCGCAAGACTTCTTTGGACTCTGTATTCCGGAATGTTACTGAAATTTGCATGCTCACGCCTCCATTTCCCTTCAATGAATCGTGGGGTCACATTCTCTTTGTCCCCGCAATGATGGTTTAGCTCTTTGTTTATGTTTATAGTCCGTTCAGGCTGTTGCCGAAAGCAAACAATCCCAACGGCCCTAAGAAAATTCCACTATCCGCTTCCCTCTGCGTCCAAATATGGCAATGGGGTTAAAACATTTGCTTCCTCCGGGTGGAGGGAAGAACTCCCAGTATCTCCCGATATTTGGTCACGGTTCGGCGAGCAATCAGAATCTCCTGCTCTTTTAGAATCTCCACAATTTCCTGATCGCTGTATGGTTTATGGGGATTTTCCTTGGAGAGGATTCCCCGAATTTTCTCTTTGACGCTCTCGGAAGCGACGTTTTCCCCGCGGACGGTATTGATGCTGCTGTTGAAAAAATATTTCAATTCAAAGATCCCCTGGGGGGTATGCACGTATTTATTCGAAGTTACCCGGCTGATGGTCGATTCATGCATATCCACGTCCACGGCCACGTCTTTAAGAATCATGGGCTTTAAATAGTTTACACCTTTGTCAAGAAATTCTCGCTGAAAGCGAACGATTGACTTGGTCACCCGGTAAATGGTCCGTTGCCGTTGATGGATCGATTTAATCAACCAGAGGGCCGAACGAATTTTTTCGTTGATGTACTCTTTGGCTTCACCGGCTGACTGAGCCGGCTCTCTTAAAATATCGCGGTAATAACGATTGATGCGCAGCTTGGGCAGGCCATCTTCACTGAGCACCACCGCATATTCATCCCCGATTTTATAGACGTAAACATCCGGGATGATGTAAGGAATGGTCTCATCGTTGTAGCCTCTCCCGGGCTTGGGATCCAATTCAATGATCAGCCGGGTGGCTTGCACCACTTCCTCCAGCTGAACCCCCAATTCCTTGGCAATCTCCTGGTAATGTCTTTTGGCCAATTGGCCGAGGTAATCCTGGATGATTTTCTTAATAAGTACCTTATCAGGATAAAGTTGCTGGGCCTGCAAAAGCAAGCATTCGCGCAAATCCCGTGCCGCTACCCCCGGAGGGTCAAAGGCCTGAATTTTTTTGAGAACCTTATCGACGGTGGACAGATCAAACCCGCTCTGGGAGACGATTTCCTCCAGGGTAACCTGCAAGAATCCGTCTTCGTTGAGGTTGCCAATGATCAACGTTCCGATCAGGCATTCTTCCTCACTTAGGTTGTTCAGCCTTAGCTGCCACAGCAGGTGATCTGATAAGGTTTCCTTTTTGGTTAAAAAGTTTTCAAAGGTAGGGCGGTCATCTTCATCCCCAGAACCTCTTCCCCTCGAGGAAAACCTTTCTTTCCTCCAATCCATGGACGGGAATTCGTCTTCCTTATGGTTTTCTTTGACCTCGGGAGGGGCAGCGGTCATGGTTTCGTAGTTAGTCTCGATGGGTTCGGTCTCGACGCTAACTACGTTCACCTCTTCTAAGACCGGGTTCTCTTCTTGTTCCTGCCGAACCAGATCCGTCAATTCCATCCGCGACAACTGCAGAAGTTTAATGGCCTGCTGCAGCTGCGGCGTCATGATTGGCTGTTGAGTCAGCTTGAGGCTCTGGCGGAGTTCTAAAGCCATATCAGACGTAAATCCTCTTTCATACCCATGGGGTTAGATGGATTTTTCTGGACCGCGTTGGTCATTGCCTGGCTATCTCCTGATCGCTCACGCCCTTATAAAGTGAAATTTTTCCCCGAGATAAACCTCGCGGGCTTGCCGGCTCTGGGCAATTTCTTCCGGAGTTCCCCGTTCCAGAATCCTTCCTTCATTCAGGATATAGGCTTGATCACAGACTCCTAAAGTTTCTCGCACATTATGATCTGAAATGACCACGCCGATGTTTTTCGCTTTCAGTTGGCTGATGATGTTTTGGATGTCCACAACCGCCAGCGGATCGATCCCGGCAAAAGGCTCATCCAGAAGGATGAAGCGGGGTGAGATGACCAGGGAGCGGGCAATCTCCACCCTTCTCCGTTCACCACCCGAAAGGGAAAAAGCCCGGCGCTTGGCCAAAGGCGAGATCCTCAGCTCTTCCAATAGAGTGGACAATCGCCGTTTTCTTTCCTCCGACGTGAGGTCCAACGTTTCCAGAATCGCCAGAAGATTTTCTTCCACCGTTAGCTTGCGAAAAACTGATGGCTCCTGGGGAAGGTAGGTTACTCCCTTACGGGCTCGCCAGTACATGGGGGCATGAGTAATCTCTTCTCCTTCCAGAAAGACCTGTCCTCCTTCTGGCTTGATCAGGCCAACAATAATGTAAAAAGTCGTCGTCTTGCCGGCTCCGTTGGGTCCTAATAGGCCGATTACCTCCCCTGCCTTAAATTCTAAATCAACTGAATCGACGGCCCATTTCCCGTTATATTGTTTTTTCAGTCCCCGGGCAATCAGGGTGGAAACTGGGCTCACGGCTTCCCCTTTCCGGTTTGCTGCTCTCCCTTGGGGTAAAGGATGACTTCAACCCGGCGATCGGGACCGCTTTCCACAAAACTTTTATCTTCGTCCAATAGAACGGTGATCTTCTCCCCGCTGACCATATCTTTCCCCTGCCAAATCTTGGGCTGTCCCGTGAGGATAATTTTTTGTTCTAAGTTATGCAACACGGCCTTCTGCCCGGTGGCCAGGCGATCCCCCTGATGAATCTTCACATTGCCCGTGGCCACGATCTCCCGCAGGTCATTGCCCCCTTCTTTTTTTTCATAATACACCTGGGCTATATCCGCCTGGATGGTCACCTCCCCCTGCTTGGCCACGACATTCCCCCGAAAGGTGATTACCTGATTTTTATTGTCTGCTTCGAGAGTCTGGGAGGTGATGCGCAGGGGTTGATCGGAGCCGCGATATTCACTTGTTTTCCCGAGGAGAAAAGGCTTCTTTTCTTCGCTCCAGCTAAAACCGAAGGGCCACAGTAGGAAAAGAAAAATGAAGACTGCGATAAACCGCTTTATTCTGGTCATCTCACAAGGATGTTCCGGAGGATTTTTTTGCCGTTTGGGAAAAAGTTGTGGTAACCCGGCTCAGGACTTTCAAGCGCTGACTGTGTAAGTCCACGATCAAGCCGGTTCCTTCCACGCGCAGTTGGGGTCCTTTCAATTCCACCGGGTCCGCAGTGCTTAATTCTCTTTTTTCCGGTTCATACTTCAGGCTTCGGGTTTGCATCCGATAGCCATCGCTGGAATCAATAATTACGCCGTCGAAAACTTCTATGACTTTGGTCTGGGTGTTTAATTTTCCCCGTTCCCCAACCAGAACATACGTCTCCTGGTCCTCTCTGAAGAAGGTGGCTTTGATTTTCTCTAAAAGTACTGTGTTTTCGTCCTTAAAATAACGCACAGACGTGGCCTCCAGCTCCCATTCTTTCTTCCCCTCCCGGGTCTCGGTATATTTTACCCGGTTCAACTGCAAGTCTGCGGCTATGGCCGCCTCTTGTTCCGGAATGTTTCTTTCCGGCGGGGGAGCCAGGGTGTTCCATGTCAACAGGGCTACCCCTCCTAAACTGCTAAGGATAATACCTCCCAGGAGTAAGCGAAGTTTTTTCTTTGCCTTAATCCAATTGCCGCCCATCATGGCCATCATTCTATCATCCTGGTATGGGGGTGTAAAGTTTAATTTCAGCTTAATCTATGCCTCTGGGAGACCGGAATTCAAGGGAAATAGCGGATGGCTATGTCCAAGCATAATAACGCACAAGATATCTTACAAATATCAGCCTGGCCAAAACTGCCGGGGGAGGAATCATGGAGTTTAAGGAAAATACTTTTGGGTTACCGCTTCCCACTTTCCCTGAACTTTCAGGATTAACTCGCACACTTCCCGGACAGCTCCCCGGCCGCCGGGGCAATGCGTGATGTAGTGAGCATTCTCTTTTACCTCTTTAACGCTATCAGCCACGGCCACGGCAAAGCCGACCCGGGGAAAAACCGCCAGGTCAACCAAATCATCGCCCACAAAGCAGATTTGTTCCGCCCGGATATTCCCTTTCCGGATGATTCTCTCCAGAGCTTTGGCCTTATCCAGGGCCTTCTGGAGCAATAAGTCAATCCCCAATTCTCTGGCCCGCAGGCTAACAGCGGAGGATTTTCGCCCTGAAATAATTCCTACTTTCAACCCGGCCTGCTGCAATAGCTTAATCCCCTGGCCATCCTTGATGTCGAAGGACTTTAACTCTTGCCCCCGCCCGTCATAAACGATTCGCCCATCGGTAAGAACACCGTCCACATCCAAAAGGAGAAGGCGAATAGCCTGGGCGCGTTTTTTCCAATCCTTTTCTTTCAAATCAAACCTTCCTCCTCATTTCCCTGGCTTGATCCCGGAATATTGATGGCTTCGTAAAAAGTCCATCTGTCCGCCTAAGGCGGGTTGCGCTGCATCCTTCGTCGTTGCGGCGTACCTCTAAGTACGCCTCACTCCTCAGGATTTGCGCGCCTTGTCCGCCTGAGGCGGAGAGCTTTTTACTTTGCCATCCCAATTTTTACTTTTTACGAGATGATCAATATTGAATAGCAATCCTATGCTCTATGCCCTATTCGCTCTGGGGATTTTTAGTAAGCTGGTCGATGGCCAAAAGTTGTTCCAACAGGGGTTTTAAACCGTTAAGCGGTTGTGAATTGGGACCGTCGCAGAAGGCCTCTTCCGGGTTGGGATGGACTTCCATGAACAGGCCGTCTATCCCCACTGCTACGGCGGCCCTGGCCAGGGCGGGAATGAATTCCCGTTGTCCTCCGGAGGAAGAGCCCAGGCCGCCGGGGAGCTGGATGCTGTGGGTGACGTCAAATACGACGGGATACCCCATCTCCCGCATGATTACCAGAGAACGCATGTCGGCCACGAGATTATGGTAACCAAAGGAAGTCCCCCGTTCCGTAATAAGGATGGAATCATTCCCGCACGATTGTATTTTTTCGATGATATTAAGCATATCCCAGGGCGCTAAAAACTGTCCTTTTTTGATGTTGACCGTTTTCCCCGTCCCGGCTACAGCCAGAACAAAATCGGTCTGCCGGCAAAGGAAGGCTGGAATTTGCAGGACGTCGAGAACCTGAGATGCCGCCTCCACCTCTTCAAACCGGTGTACATCTGCAAGCACGGGAATATTCAGTTCGCGTTTTACGCGCGCGAGAACCTCCAGCCCTGCTTCCAATCCCGGGCCGCGGAATGATTTCATACTGCTCCGGTTCGCCTTATCGTAGGAAGATTTAAAGATGAAAGGAATTTTTAACGAACAAGTCAGATCGGCAAGAAATTCCGCAGTTTTCAGGCAGGAGGTTTCGGACTCGATCACGCAGGGGCCGGCAATGAGAACCAAGGGATTTCTCCCCCCGATGGCCACGGGCCCTGCGTAAACCTCTTTCACTGCCGGCCAGGAAATATTGTTCAAGTGCTTTTTCTCCTTTTCTTCCTCTTCTCCCTCAGGGCCGCATGAATGAATTCCCTAAATAAGGGGTGGGGAACGTGGGGCCGGGATTTCAACTCCGGATGGAACTGGCACCCCAGGAACCAGGGGTGATCCTTAAGCTCCAGGATCTCCACTAATTGCCCATCCGGGGACAATCCGCTGCATATCAGGCCTTTTTCAGATAGAAGTTTCAGATAGGCGTTATTTACTTCATAGCGATGGCGGTGACGTTCGGAAATTTGTTTCTCCTGGTAGGCTTGATAGGCCAGGGAGCCCTCTTTGAGTATAGCGGGATAGGCCCCCAGGCGCATTGTGCCCCCTTTTTCAGATACCGCCTGTTGTTCAGGCATAAGGGCGATCACCGGGTGGGCAGTTCCTGCGTTGAATTCGCTGCTGTTAGCCCCTTCCAGGCCGCAGACATCGCGGGCAAATTCGATTACGGCGAGCTGCATCCCCAGACAGATCCCGAAAAAAGGTATTCTCTTTTCCCGGGCATATTGCACGGCCATGATTTTCCCTTCGATTCCGCGATCTCCAAAACCTCCCGGAACCAGCACTCCGTCCACTTCCTTCAAGGAGGAATCAGCCCCCTCCTTCTGCAGGGATTCGGAATCCACATAATGCAGGGCCACCCGGCAGCGATTGGCAATTCCTCCGTGGACCAGTGCTTCGTTCAAGCTTTTATAGGAATCCCTCAGGTTAACGTATTTTCCCACAATGGCAATAACCACTGCCCCCCGGGGGTTTTTGATGGATTGGACTATTTCCTGCCATTTTTCCAGGCGCGGCGAACGAGTCCAGATGTTCAGCCCTTGAACGATCTTATCATCCAGACCTTCCTGGTGAAAAAACAAGGGAACCTCATAGATGGATTCCACATCCTTGGCCGTGATGACCGCATCCTTATCCACGTTGCAGAAAAGGGAGATCTTGGCCTTGATTTCCGGGGAAAGAAAATGGTCGGTGCGGCAAATCAAGATGTCCGGTTGTATGCCGATTTCCCTTAACTTCATCACGCTATGCTGCGTCGGCTTGGTCTTTAACTCTTCGGAAGTTTTGATGAAGGGAACGAGGGTGAGGTGGACATAGAGGGAATTTTCACGCCCCAAGTCGGATTTGAGCTGCCGGATGGCTTCCAGGAAAGGAAGGCTTTCGATATCGCCCACCGTGCCGCCAATTTCAATGATGGCTACATCAGCATCGTCGGAGATGGCCAGGATGTTCCGTTTGATCTCGTCGGTGATGTGCGGAATCACCTGCACCGTCCCCCCCAGGTAATCTCCCCTTCTTTCTTTGGTGATCACCGAATAATAAATTTTGCCGGTGGTGAAGTTGTGCCGCTTGGTCAGGCGGGCCGAGGTATATCTTTCATAGTGGCCCAAATCCAGGTCAGTCTCGGCCCCGTCGTCCAAAACGAAAACTTCCCCGTGCTGGAAGGGGTTCATCGTTCCCGGATCCACGTTGATGTACGGGTCAAGTTTTTGCAGGGTTACTTTCAGCCCGCGGGCCTCCAATAAAGCCCCGATCGAGGCTGCCGCCAAGCCTTTTCCCAGGGAGGAAATAACTCCACCGGTGATAAAAATAAACTTGGTCCTTCCAGCCAGGCTTTTTTGCCCATTCCACTGCCCTGTATTTTCTTGTTCAATCATTCTCTTCCCAGAATATCTTTATAATAGCCGGTCTTGGCGAATATTGGGCAGGCTCTTCCTCAGATGTTCCAGGGCCAAAAGAGTTGCCTTGCGCCCTCGTGGAGTCCTCTCCAAAAAACCTTCCTGGATCAGGTAAGGTTCATAAACGTCTTCGATGGTGTTTTTCTCTTCGCTTACGGCCACCGCCAGAGTATCCAGCCCCACTGGCCCTCCGTTGAATTTTTCCAGAATCGTCAGGAGAATCTTGCGGTCCATTTTATCCAGCCCCCGTTCATCGACCTCCTGAAGCTTTAAGGCTTGATCGGCCACTGGCCGGTCGATCTTCCCTTGGGCTCGCACCTGGGCAAAGTCCCGGACCCGCCGGAGCAAACGATTGGCCACCCGGGGCGTGCCGCGCGACCTCTTGGCGATTTCTTCGGCTCCCGAAGAATCGATGGCTATATTCAAAATTTGGGCTGACCGGAGTAAAATTATCTGAAGCTCTTCAGGGGTATAGAACTCCAGGCGAAAATTTATTCCAAACCGATCCCGCAGCGGAAAGGTCAGGAGCCCTGCCCTGGTAGTGGCCCCCACTAAGGTAAAAGGGGGAATATTCAGCTTAATCGACCGCGCGCTCGGACCCTGCCCAATCAAAATATCGATTTGGAAATCCTCCATTGCCGGGTAAAGAATTTCTTCCACCACATGGTTCAAGCGATGAATTTCATCGATAAACAGAATGTCATGCTCTTTGAGGTTGCTGAGGATAGCGGCCAGATCCCCGGGCCGTTCAATCACCGGGCCGGAAGTGGCTTTTATATTAACCCCGAATTCCGAGGCGATGATGTAGGCCAGAGTTGTTTTTCCCAGGCCGGGAGGCCCGCAAAAAAGGACATGGTCCAAGGCCTCCCCCCGATTTTTCGCGGCCTCGATGTACAGGCTGAGGTTGCCTTTGACTTCCTCCTGTCCAATGTACTCATGCAAACTCCTGGGGCGAAGATTCACTTCGTACCGCAGGTCTTCATCATTCGGCTCAAGCTGAATTCCTCGCTGCGCCAGAGGGGATATCCCCGAACAATCATCCGTCATCTTATTACGATCCTGTTTGCCGTTTATCATTTTCAATTCTTAGATAGGACTTGCAAACTTTCTTTCAGCGCTTCTTCTAATTTCACCTCGGGCTTTTTCTGCAGAATGCTTTCCACGGCCTTCTCCGCTTGTCCCTTTTTATAACCCAGATTGACCAGGGCGGAAACGACGTCTTCGGCCATTTCATCCAGCGGCCGGGGGCCTTTTAGAGGAACGGAAATAAGGGATTCAAATTTGCGCACTTTTTCCCTAAGATCCAAGATCATCCGTTCGGCAATTTTCCGCCCCACCCCGGGAATGGACAGCAAACGGGTCAGATCCCCTGAACTGAGTGATCTTAAAAGCAATGGAGCAGAGATTCCCGAGAGGATATTCAGGGCCAACTTGGGTCCAATGCCGGAAACACCGATGAGGATCTGAAATAGCTCTTTTTCCAGCAGGGTGGAAAATCCATAGAGCTGTAAAACGTCCTCGCGCACGTGGGTGTATGTGTACACCCGGACCGGTTGTTCTTCTTCCGGAAGGTCGTAGAAGGTGTTGAGAGAGACGTAGACCTGATAGCCGATTCCACTGGCCTCCACGATCACAAACCCCGGACTTTTTTGGATCAGTTGGCCGCGGATCTGGGCAATCATCCATTTCCCTCAATTAACTTTCCGCTCCGATGCCACGGTTGCTTCCCGGGAGCAGAGCCCTCGGCGGTAAGGAGCCTCAGCGATTTCTTCCAGGAAAAGGAATGGGCCAGACAAAGGGCCACAGCCAGAGCGTCGGCGGCATCGGCTGTCAGATTCTTTGGCGGGCTAAGGAGGGCGTAAATCATGGCTTGAACCTGCTCTTTGGCCGCCCTTCCATACCCAACTACGGCCTGTTTCACCTCCAGGGGGCTGTATTCATGCACCTCTACGCCTGCTTCTGCCGCGGCCAGGATGGCCGCTCCTCTCGCTTGCCCCAGGAGCATAGCGCTTTTTACGTTTTTAGCTAAGAAGGGTTGTTCCACTGCTATCAGGAAGGGGGTATAAATTACAATCTGGTCAGAGAGGCCGCGGTAGATTTGCTGGAGGCGTTGCGGGAACGACAGCTTCGACTTTGGCCGAATCACTCCGCTGCCGAGGTAAAATATCGACCCGTCCTTCCTCACTTCAATAACCCCGAATCCAGTCCCACTCAGCCCTGGATCCACGCCCAGGATGCGCATCCCTTTCTCGTTCACTGATGAAATCCGGGATGCGGGGGAGGGTTTTGGGCTTCTAAGCACTGATCTGCTCCAACTCTTCATCGGGGATGTCAAAGTTGGCGTAGACGTGCTGCACATCCTCAGAGTCTTCCAGGCTTTCCATCAAACGGAGCATCTGGTGGGCTTCCTTGCCGGTAAGGCGCACGGTAGATTGAGGAATCATGCTGATTTCCGCGTAAGTAGGAATTAACTTGGCTTCCTCCAAATGTTTTTTCACTTGCTCAAAGTCGGCCGGTCCTGTAATCACCTCATATTCTTTATCTGTCTCCCGGACATCCTGTGCCCCTCCTTCCAGGGCCAGGTCCATCAATTTTTCTTCATCCACTTTCCCCTTTTCGAAAACAATCAAACCTTTCTTATCAAACATCCAGGATACACAACCGGCTTCTCCCAGATTCCCGGCGTTCTTGGAAAAAATATGCCGGATGTCCGCTACCGTACGTTTGCGGTTATCCGAAAGGATTTCGACCAATACGGCCACCCCTCCCGGGCCATATCCTTCAAAGTTGGCTTCTTCATAGGATACCCCCGGAAGTTCTCCGGTCCCTTTTTTTATGGCCCTTTCAATGTTTTCTTTAGGCATGTTCTCTGTCTTGGCGGCCTGGATGGCGCTTCTTAAACGGGGGTTACCGTTGGGGTCTCCTCCCCCCATGCGCGCTGCCACGGTAATCTCTTTGATGAGTTTGGTGAAAATTTTACCCCGGCGGGCGTCCTCTTTGCCTTTTTTATGTTTGATCGTACTCCACTTCGAATGCCCGGACATCGACTTCTCTCCCTTTTTTATTTCCTCGCTTGCTATTTATAGCATAACGGCCAAGGCTTTGCCAAATCAAAAAAAACCCTTCTTCAGTTGCTTGAAGAAGGGTTTAAAAAAATTCCGGCGGCGTCCTACTCTCCCACCCCGT
>JASEHN010000495.1 GCA_030018715.1 Thermodesulfobacteriota bacterium
AAAATTCTTTTTAAAAAATCTTAAACAAAATTTAAAGAAATTGAACGTTAGTAGTACAGAGGACACAGAGATTTCATTAAATGAATATTTAACGCCTCTTGATTTTAACCTTTTTCGTTTAAGTTTTTGGTTTATATATCTCGGTGATCTCTGTGTCCTCTGTGGCAAATAGTTTTAAGGAAATATCGAGGTGATAACTTCCCGGATTCCCTGCACCAGATCATGATCATCGGTAACTGCCTGAGCCACTGCCACTTCACAAGCTCGCCGCGGATCAACCTCCTGAGTAATAAGCAATCCGGCGTAAATTAAAAGACGAGTAGAAACTCCTTCCTCCAGCCCCTGATCCCGAAGATTGCGCACTTTTTCCGCCAACTTAGCCAGGTCGTGGGCCGTATCAAAGTTCACCCCGCTCTCATGGGCAATAATCCGGGCTTCCATCTCCCTGGGCGGGTAGCGGAATTCAATGGCCACAAAACGCTGGCGGGTGCTGTGTTTTAAATTTTTCAGAACACTCTGGTAGCCTGGGTTGTAGGATATAACCATAAGAAAATTTTCATGGGCCTCGATTATCTGTCCTTTTTTTTCTATGGGAAGTATCCGCCGGTGATCAGCCAGGGGATGGACAAGGACTGTGGTATCCTTACGGGCTTCGACGATTTCATCCAGATAGCATATGGCTCCGTTTTTTACGGCCCGGGCTAAAGGCCCGTCAACCCATATCGTCTCTTCCCCTTTAAGCAGATACCTCCCCACCAGGTCTGAACCTGTCAGGTCTTCATGGCAGGCCACAGTAATCAAAGGAAGGGAAGTTCCCATCTCCTTTCCCAGGATGTAAGTCATGTATTCGACGAATCGAGTCTTCCCGCATCCCGTGGGCCCTTTTAACAAAACCGGCAATCTGGCTTTATAGGCCGAAGTGAAGATCTGCACTTCATCGCCAATGGGCAGGTAGTACGGCTCTTCAATAATCCTGTATTCTTCGATTGGTTTTTCAGTTCCTTGAATCATGGAGTGAGATTAGCAAATTCCAGAATCAATTGGCAAGAGAAATTGAGGCGCGTGAATTCAGCAATTTATTGAATATTGAATAGTGAAAAGGGACAAGTCAGAAGGGCCCTTGCTTTCGAAAGAATCTTCTGGTATGAGATAGAAGAAATATTTAATGTAAAGGGGAATCCAATGGCGCTTAGAAGGTTCGTTATCGAGGTGGGGATGGGGGTTGACCAACACGGCCAGGACAACACCCGCGCCGCTGAAAAAGCGGTGCAGGATGCCATCCACCGCAGTTGCCTCTGCGGTTTGAGGGAAGTTGCCGGCTTAAAAAATCCCGATGACATTTTTGTAGATGTGCTGATTGGCTGCCCAAACCCCGAATCCGTGGACAAGGAGCGAGTATTGAAATCCCTGCCTTTTGGGCAGAAAAAAATTGAGGTCCGCCAGGGCGGTCTATTGGGAAAAACCTTATTCGTTCCCGAGCTTGGCGACAAGACTGACGAGCTGATCGTGGCTAATGCGATTGTAACCGTGTGGGTACCTTAATAACAAATCCGAAATTCGAAGCACCAAATCCGAAACAAATTAAAATGACCGAAACCTAAAATTGATGATCTCGTAATTTGCAGTTTGTTTCGGATTTCGATATTCGAAATTCGGATTTATACATACTTAGGGTTCATTTCGGGTTTTTCCATCTAACCTGTTGGGAGCATTGATTCTTGAATAAGAAAAAAGTAACCGTCATTTTTCAGCCGTCTGGACGACGGGGTCAGGCAGAGCGGGGGAAGACCATCCTTGAGGCCGCGCAAGAACTGGGAGTGGCTATCGAGTCCATCTGCGGGGGGAACCACACCTGCGGGAAATGTAGGGTGCGTGTGGAAGAGGGTCTCTTCGAAGGAGGCTCTTTTGAACCGCGGATGTCTAATCTTTCCGCCTTTCACCCCGAAGAAAGCAATTTCATCGGCCAGAAAGAGCAGGGAGAAGGATACCGACTGGCTTGCGTGGCGGAATTGCAGGGTGATGCTCTTATTTACATGCCCGGTGAGAGTCGGACAACCCAGCAAGTCATCCGCAAGGAAGTCCGGAACAATGCGGTCGAACTGAATCCCGGGGTAAAGTGCCATTATGTTGAAGTACCGCCACCGAGTTTGAAAGAACCCCTGGGAGATTTTGAACGGCTGAGTCGGGCTCTGAAAAATAATTGTGGGCTTAAAGGCCTATCTATTGACTTCCCGGCCCTCCAAAGCCTACCCCAGCGTTTGAGGTCCGGTGAGGGGAAAGTTTCGATATTCGTTTGGATGGATCGGGAAATTCTGGATATCCAGCCGGGAAAGGTGAAGGATTTTTACGGTTTGGCCGTTGACATAGGTACAACCACGGTCGCAGTTTATCTCTGCAACCTGAGGAGCGGACAGGTTGTGGCCACAGACTCGATGATGAACCCCCAAGTAATTTTTGGCGAAGATGTTATGTCCCGCATCGCCTATACCATGACCAACCGGGAAGATGGTTTAAAACGCTTGCGGGAAGCGATCGTCGAAGGTTTAAACGGGCTGGTCCAATCCGTTGCCAAGTCTGCCGAAACTAACCCGGGGAATATCCTGGAGATGGTCGTGGTGGGAAATACGGCCATGCATCATATTTTTTTAGGAATCGACCCCGGGCACTTGGGTTTATCCCCTTTCCCTCCGGCAATCCATCACTCCCTGGACATCAAAGCCAGGGATTTGGGCCTGAAGATTCATCCGGCGGCGAACGTCCACGTTCTACCCATCGAAGCCGGATTCGTGGGCGCAGACAACGTAGGCGTTATCCTTTCCGAAGAGCCCTGCAAAAAAGAAGAGATCACCCTGATTATCGATGTGGGCACAAATGGAGAGCTTATTCTGGGGAATAAACAAAGGCTTATCTCGGCCTCCTGTGCTTCCGGCCCGGCCTTCGAAGGCGCCCACATCAAATTTGGAATGCGGGCCGCCCCAGGAGCGATTGAACACGTACGCATCGACCCTAATACTTTGGATGTCAAGTATAAGATCATCGGCCTGGAAAAATGGAGCGATGAATATTCTCCTGCTGAGGTTCAGGCCCGGGGAATCTGTGGTTCGGGAATCATCGATGCTGTAGCTGAAATGTTCAGCGCTGGAGTATTAGAACAGAACGGACGGATTAAAAACA
>JASEHN010000496.1 GCA_030018715.1 Thermodesulfobacteriota bacterium
TAAAGTGATCCGCCTAAGGCGGACTAAAGTTGAAAAAAGGAATTTCCTATACAATTAAATTATAAATCCTTTTGGAAAAAGTTTTTTCCACATGGGGGATTCCATGAACAAGGTGTTGGTAATTCTCATTCCGTTTGTAATGATGGGAGTCTTGTTCATTGGAGGGTTCGGCATTTATAACGGCCTGGTGAGCACTCAGGAAGAAGCCAAGACAGCCTGGGCTCTGGTAGAAAACCAGTATCAGCGGAGGGCAGACGTTATCCCCAACCTAATAGAAGCGTTTAAAGGGCATACCCAGCAGGAGAAAGGTGTCCTGGACGAACTAACCCGCCTGCGCAACAAGTGGGGAGAGGCGCGCCAGTCCGGGGACATCAGTAAATCATTGCCGGCAGCCCAGGGATTGGACAGGGGGCTGGCCAAATTGATAGCTGTAGGTGAGCGATATCCCGAGCTCAAGTCCAACCAGAATTTTATGAAACTCCAGGATCAGTTAGGAGGGATAGAAAACCGGATCAACGTGGAACGGCGACGATACAACCAGGCAGTCCAGAATTACAACAAGAAAATCCATACGTATCCCGGATCCTTCTTTGCCGGACCATTCGGACTGGAGAAGATGCCCTTATTTGAGGCCGAAACCGAGAGCAAAAAGTTACCTTAGATAAAGTTTTGAAACAAAAAATCAAGGGGTAATACTCGAAGGCCAGAAGAGAGGAGATAATACCTTACTACTAATGTTGATGATCTCGTAAAAAGTCGTCACTCCGGTGAAAACCGGAGTCCAGAGATTTGATAACTCACTGAAATAACTGGATTCCGGCTTTCGCCGGAATGACGGGGAAAAGGGCTTTCGGACTTTTTATGAGATCATCAAATTTGCCAGTAGCAGAAGATGAACGAAACAAACTTCCGGATATGATAGTGAGTGTTTGAAATTGGGCTACGATCCAGTTGAAAGCCACCGGAAAACTGAAAACCTCATGGTCCGCAAGAGGAGCGGAGGAGACTTAAAAAAATATTACCGGTTCCGCCATGATCGCTGGTATGGGGGAATCGTCACCGCGGATTGCGCGGGTTGTGGATTAACCTGCAAGTTTTGCTGGGTTCGCAGCGAGAGGATGCACGAAGGGGAGGGGAGCGGAGAATTCTTCACTCCGGAGGATGTAGCCGAAAACATTCTGAAGCTCGTTAAAGAAAAAAAAGTTCAACAGGTTAGGGTCAGCGGGGGAGAGCCTACGATCGGGCGAGAGCATCTTTTTCAGCTCCTCAATAAGTTGCAGAATAAGCGACTGCGCTTCATCCTGGAGACCAACGGCATTCTCATTGGAGAGGATGAAACCTACGCTAAGGAACTGGCCCTCTATCCTTTTGTGCACACGCGGGTTTCCTTGAAAGGTTGTACAGAGGAGGAATTTGCCCGGTTGACCGGAGCGGACCCCAAGGGTTTCCAGTTGCAGCTTGCGGCATTGAATAATTTGGTAAAAGCCGGAGTGAGCACGCATCCGGCAGTCATGCTTTCTTTCTCCAGCAAAGAAGCGGTTGACCGGCTTTACACTACCATCTGGAAGATTGACCCGAGGATGCACAGCGAGGTAGAAAAAGAGGAAGTGATCCTTTATCCGCATGTTCTGGAGAATCTGCGGAAGGCGAACCTGAAATATTATTCCGGTAATTTGCCGGAAAAACAATAGGTAATAGGTGGTGGGCAATAGGCAATGAGCAATTAGCAATTATCAATGAGCAATGGTCAATGTTTAATAGGCAATAGGCTAAAGACTAACAACGAACACAATATATGTAACAGCGTTGGGGGAGAGATATGGCGCATGTTAAAAGAAAGAAGGGAGTTATTGGTATCCTGACCGGCGGAGGGGATGTTCCTGGCCTCAATCCGGCGATTCGGGCCGTAACGATTCGGGCCATCCGGGAAGGATTTGGAGTGATCGGCATCCGCAATGGTTGGAAAGGTTTGGTGTCGATGACCCGAGATAAAAAAGCGGCACCGGATGTTTTTTACCAGATTTTAACCGAGGAGATTGTCAATAAAGTCGGCCGCACCGGGGGAACTTTTTTGCACACTTCCCGCACACGACCCAGCCACATTCCCCAAGAGGATGTTCCTGAGCACCTCAAAGGGAAGTATCGTGATGAAGTCAATGACCTAACCCCGGAGGTTTTAAATAACCTCGGCTTCCTGGGAGTGGATTACCTGATTCCCATTGGTGGGGATGATACCCTGAGTTATGCCGTCCATTTGGCCAGGCAGGGGGTCAAAGTAATCGCCATCCCCAAAACGATGGATAACGATGTGCCGGGCACAGACTACTGTATCGGTTTCAGCACATGTATAACCCGCGCGATTGAGATGACTCATAATTTAAGGACGACAGCCGGTTCTCACGAACGCATCCTGGTGATTGAAGTTTTCGGAAGATATGCCGGGTTTACAGCGCTCCTGCCAACGATGGCGGGCGCGGCCAACCGGTGCGTGATCCCGGAATACAGATTCAATATCAACCGCCTTACCGAACTATTGGTGGCGGACCGGTTTACCAACCCCAGCCGTTATTCTGTAGTTCTTGTCTCCGAGGGGGCCGTGTTTGAAGGGGGGGAAATGGTCTTCCAGAAAGATGAAAAAGACATGTATGGCCACAAGAAATTGGGGGGGATCGGCGATCTGGTTTCGGATGAGATCAAGGAGAAATCGGCTAGGTTCAACAAAGGCCGGCACATCAATGTGATCAGCCAGAGGTTGGGCTACCTGGTCCGGTGCGGGAACCCGGATGCCATCGACTCAATAGCTCCCATGGCCTTTGGAAACCTGGCCTTAAACCTGATCTTGAGCCGTTCTTATGGTCGGCTGGTCTCTCTGAGGAACGGCAAGTACGATAATGTGCCTATCGATGTGGTCACAAGCGTTAAGAAGGTTGTTGACGTGGAAAAAAATTACAACCGTGACCGGCTGCGCCCCTATTATGAAAGCTTCGAATCAAAGCCCTTATTTATTATGACCAGCGATTATTGATGGGTTTGTAAAGTCAGGAAGATGAAGAAGCTTTTTGATGGGTGATGGGTTGAATTTTTTAACTTGATTGTATAGGAATTTCCTTTTTTCAATTTTAGTCCGCATCAGGCGGATTACTTTAGACACGTGACACTTATCCTTTACT
>JASEHN010000497.1 GCA_030018715.1 Thermodesulfobacteriota bacterium
CGGCGCGTTCCGCTCTAACCCCCGGCCCTCAACAAAGGCTTTTATACCATTTTTTTAAAATCGCTAAACTGATACGAATTTTTTAATTTTATCTATGCTTATCAGTGGTTATCTGTGTCCTAAATTGTCTTTTTTAAGGTCTTTCTTTATATCTCGGTGATCTCTGTGCCCTCTGTGCCTAAAGTTTTTTTGGTTGTGGCTCTGCCGCGCTGTTATGAATGAACCATATTATCCCATGAAGCGAGTGGGAAGGAAAAGAGCAATCTGGGGAAATAAAAATAATAAAAAGGCGCAGACCGCCAGTGCGATTAAAAACGGGAAAACTCCCCTGTAAATAACTCCGAAGGGGACCCTGGTAATATTCTTTACCACAAAGACGTTGATGGCCACGGGCGGGATAACCACTCCGATCATTACCGTAATGGCAATCATCACGCCGAACCATATGGGGTCGAAGCCGAGTTTTATGATTGCCGGGTAAAAGATCGGGGTAGCCAGGATCATGAAGGCTAGGTCATCTATAAAAGATCCGCCCAGAAGGTAAATCAAAGCGATGATGACCATCGTCAGGTTGCGGTCCAAGGGGAGCTGGATGATCCAGTCGGCCGCCATCATGGGGATTTTGGTCACGGCCAGAAAATGGCCCAGGATAGTAGAGCCGGCGATAAGCATAAGCACCATGCAGGCCGTGCGCAGGGATTCGCTCACTGATTTTACAAATCCGTTGAAATTCAGGTCTTTTTTCACAAGGGCGAGGAGGAGAACAGCGAATGTTCCCACGCTGCCAGCCTCTGTGGGGGTAAAAAACCCTTCCATCAGTCCCCCGACTACCAGGAGAAAAACGATTCCCACCATAAGGACATCCGGCAGGGAGATAATTCGTTCCTTCCAGGTTGATTTTTGACCTCTCGGTCCCAGGCCAGGGTTAATCCTGCACCATGAATAGATGGTCAGGATAAAAAGGCAGGCAATGATCAATCCCGGAATCAAACCGGCCAGAAATAACTTGCCGATGGATTGTTCGGTAATGATGCCGAAGACAATCAGCGTAACACTGGGGGGCATAAGAATCCCCAGGGTTCCTACGGAAGCCACAATTCCGGTTGATAGCTTTTTACTGTATCCATACCGGTCCATCTCCGGGACTGCCACGCTGGCAAAGGTCGCAGCCGTGGCCGGGGAAGACCCGCAGATGGCCTTGAAGGCTGTCGCTCCAGCCACGGTGGCCATAGCCAGCCCTCCGGGAATATGGCCCAAGAATTTATAGGCGGTATCATATAATCTTTTGGCGATACCGGCGTTGAAGGCGATTTGGCCCATGAAGATAAATAGTGGAATCACCGTGAAGCCATACGAAGAAAAAACGTCGAATACGTCCTTGGCCAGTAAGTTTAACGCTGCTTTAACGGAGACGATATAACTGAATCCCAAAAAGCCCACCAGGGCCATGGCAAAGCCCAGCTCGATGCCGGTGAAAAACAAGGCTAAAACCAAAACCAATCCGATAAGGCCTGTCAGGATTTCATTCATACTGATCCCTGAATACCTTTACGATGTCGGCCAGCAATACCAGGGTTTGCACAAAGCAGCAAATGCCGATTCCGTACACAATCGGGTAAAAAGGCATTTGCAGCGTAGGCGAAACCTCTCCGGACTTCAAAAGGTCTGTTCCCATGATCATTAAATTCCAACCGATCATCCAAAACAACCCAATTCCCAGAACCCGGGTTGCGGCATGGAACAGTTTTCTTATTGGCGGACTGAATTTTTGCACGAAAAAATCCACGTAGATGTGCCCGCGCACCCAGGAAGTGAACGGTAGGGAAAACCCGATTACCACCGCCCCGGCAAAAGCCACGATTTCAAACGTTCCCACGATCGGGTTTCCCATAGATCGTAAGATCACATCCGTTACAGTCAGTAGCATCATAAAGGTAAGAGTAACCCCGGCAGTCACGTTGGCCCATTTACTGAGCCGAAAAATAATCCCGAGCAGTCCGTTCATCTACTTATCTCAACTAAGGGCGAGCCCTGAACCGTTCTGGTTCAGAACGAGCAGTTATTTGGGCTATTTCAGGTTCTCAAGGCAGAATTTCAAAGCTTCTTCGCCTGGTAAATTTTTGGCCTTCATGCTATTCACGTAATCATCGAGAATCGGCCTGGCAGCTCTGGCCCATCTTTCGTTTTCTTCTCCGGAAAGAGAAATGATCTGGTTGCCTGCTTTTAAGGTAAACGCCTTCCCGGACTTATCGATTTCATCCCATAATGTTCCAGTCTTCTCGGTCCACTCCTGATTGACGCCTTCGATAATCCTCTGGATTTCCGCTGGCAGGGCATTCCACTTCTCTTTGTTCACAACCACAAAGAAACCAGTGCTGTAGGAAGCTCCGAAACTCTCTGTGGTAAACTTCACAACTTCCCCCCATTTCCAGCCTTCCAGTGATTCTATGGGGGCCATTGAACCCTCGACCATTCCCCTCTTCAAAGCGTCATAAGTCTCTCCCATGGGCATGGCTACAGGAACTCCCCCGAGGGCAGAAACCACTTTGGCGCTCAAACCTGTAGACCGAATTCTCGTTCCCTTGAGGTCTTCGAGCTTATGAACAGCTTTTTTCGTGTGCAAAATCCCCGGCCCGTGAGCATGCAGATAAAGAACCTGGACTTCGTCAAATTCTTTGGGTTTAAAGCGGAGAAAATATTGATTGATCAACCTGGTTGCGGATATACCGCTCTTGTACCCCAGAGGCAGATCGATTACTTCGGTCAAAGGAAATTTCCCCCGGGTGTAGCCCATAACAGACATGCCTATGTCGGAGATTCCCTTGACCACGCCGTCGTAACATTTATCTGCGGGGGTTAAGGTGCCACCGGGAAATATGGTGATTTTCACCCTGCCGTTGGTCCGTTTCTCAATTTCTTTGGCCCACTCACCTGCCAGGACTGTATTTTTGTGGGGAGCCGGGAAAAAAATCGAATAAGTAAGCTCGATGGGTTTGATCTGAGCCCAGGAAGAGGGAATGAAAAAAAACATCCCCGCCAGAATGGCGAATAACATAATTGAATTCCATCGCTTCATCTCTTTACCCTCCTTGAATTTTTGTATCAATTTAACGGTTTGAAAAAGTGGTTTTACCACCTTTGTTGAGGTCCGGGGGTCTGGGTGGAA
>JASEHN010000498.1:0-1557 GCA_030018715.1 Thermodesulfobacteriota bacterium
CCCAGCTGCAGACTGTTGTTTATAACTTTGGTCTGCGACAAATCCTTCAAAATGGAATCCAGGACCCTGGTGGAAACAGCATCTGTGAAAACACCACCGATCCGGTCCGAAGCATTTTCCTCCTCTGCCAGGAGCCGGGCCGCTCTATCACTCGCTCCTTTGAGGGAGACGCAGTAAACCGAGCTTCCCCGCAGGTTTCTTTTTCGGTTTCCATTGCAGTGCAAGCTGATAAACAGGTCAGCCTTATATTCGCGGGCGATACGAATCCTCTCGGCAAGAGAAATGAAATAATCCCCCTTCCGGGTCAGAAAGGCTTTTATTCCCTCATCCTGATCAAGAATTATTTTTAACTTTTTAGCTAGCCCGAAGACGATGTCTTTTTCCTTTGTTCCCCTTAGACCGATAGCCCCTGGGTCCTCACCCCCGTGTCCAGGGTCTATAACCACGATGCGGATTTTTTTAGCTTTGAGACCCCAGGCTTCTTGGCGCTTATCCCTCTCTTTGCCTTCCAGGTCGGAACGATGAAGATCGATGACCAAACGATCTGGTTTATCAAGATATTTCTTCAAGGTAAAAACTTTGGGCTGGACAGGTTGGACCAGCGTAACCGTCACTCGCACACGATGTAAAGAAAAGGATTTGAGGGAAACGCTTTTCACCACCAGGTCATTGATGGGTACGATCTTCTCCCTGGCTGGAAAGATTGTGTTTTCAATAAACCAGCTAAGGGTTTGAGAATCTAAAGTAGCATATACCGTGTAGGAAGTGGGCCCTGATAAGTCGAAAACGATGCGCGTATGATCTGGTGCCGACCAGTGCCTCACGTCCAGAATTCTTGTGGCCGCATAGACCTCCAAAGAAAAGAGCAAAAAAATGAGGCCCCCTGCGCTCGCTGCCAAAAGCTTCATAGCCACAAAATCCCTATTCCTTTTTCTTCTCCTCGCAGGGATGCTCCCCTGCTTTTACTTCCGGATGGCATTCAGCGATCTTTTCGGGAGAACAATCCTTCATCTCGCCTTTCAACTTCTCCGGATGCTGGCATCCTTTGGTTCCCTGGCACATCTTTACTCACCACCTTTCTCCTTTTATTTCAAATCAGCAAAAATCCTTTTTGTATATTGAGGAGACCCCTTAATCCCTTCTGCATGAGCTTTCAGAAGAACAGGGAGGCTTATCACACCGCTCCTCCCGCCCGCAGCAGGTGGAGCCTTTCGGTCGGGGGTTTTTCACTGGATGGGAAACCGAGAGAACCTTCTCCATGTCCCCTTCTCCACACTGTTTACACCGTAAAGGATCGCTGCGAGTTCCTACTCCCTCCCAGATCTCCGATATGCCGCCGCAATCCCGGCAGCGATATTCATAGATGGGCATGGTTCGATCTCCTTGCAAGGGTGGAATCTTTTTCCGCCCCTCTTAGTGCCCCATAAAAAACTGTGTGGTTGTGAATGTAAAAATCGATGGCTCCCATATCTCTGAGTTCTTTCAAGCAGGTTCCCAATTTCTCCCCGGATAATCCGAAGGCCGATGATAAGTCTTCGAGCGAACAGGGCCTTCTTT
>JASEHN010000498.1:1567-3161 GCA_030018715.1 Thermodesulfobacteriota bacterium
AGAATTTCATGATCGATCTTGCCGTAAACTTTACCGGGCCGGGCAGGGCAGGCATGGGGTAAAACCTCGGCTCGACCAGCAAAAAGCTTACAGATTTTCTCCAGGCGGTCCGGATTCAAGGGATAGGCGAATTCTTCAGCTGGCGGGCGAATGACAGTGTTCAGATGAATTCGGTCTGGTCCAATCCAATCAATCGTGTCCCGCAGCCTCTGGATTTCTTTGGGGTCATCGCTAATCCCTGCGCACAGCATTACTTCCAGCCAGACCTGTCCACCAAATTCTCTGCGGAAATCCTTCAACCCGCTCAGGATCTGGCGAAGGTGCAGGGAAGGATGGGGCCGGTTGATGAATCGGAAAAGAGCGGGACTGGCCGCATCCAGAGAAGGAATGATCAGGTCAGCAGACAGCAGGGCCCTTCGAACGGGTTCCAAATGGAGCAGCGATCCGTTGGTCAAAACAGCAATGGGAATCTCTGTTAGCTTTTTAATCTCTTTAATCACCCCTCCGATGTCCGGATTTAAGGTCGGCTCGCCGGAGCCAGAGAAGGTAATATAATCCGGAGGAGCTGCAAGGGCGGGCAGCTTTTCTTGGAGCTGCTTGATAACCAGTTTTCCAGACACATAGGGTTTGCGCTCGAGGGTCTGGTTCGTGGTCCGGCCGAGCTGACAGTAAATGCAGTCATATGTGCAGGTCTTGAGGGGAACCAGGTCGATTCCCAATGATCTTCCCAGCCGCCTTGAAGGAACAGGGCCGAAGACGTAGTTCAAAAATGCTGGATCTTTGCCCATGTGAACCCGTTTCTCCATTATTTTTTAATTTCCTCCTCCAGCTTCCGCAGGTTGACAAAATACTCCTCGGGAGGCTTGGCGTCTCGAATGCGGTAGAGAGCCGGAGGTTTGGGTGAAGAGATCTGGCGCAGGATGGGATATTTGAAGCCCCCCTTCTGGGTAATTTCCAAACCCTTTAAAATTTCCTGAGAATACCGGCAGGGAAAAGAAAAGATCAGCTCGTTGTCCTCAGCCAGGGCAAAGCGACGGGTTCCATAGCAGGGGAAAGAGACCGTCGGTTTATCTTTCATGAATGCCGCCGCCGCCCCTTCCCCGCAAGTGCCGCACTCCGCGGCCGTGTTGATATTCAACCGCTCCCCGGTTTGATAGGTAGACGCGTAGATGAGGCGGGTCATCTGCGCCCCATCGGCAAAAAGGAGGATCACGTCCGGATCGATAGGAATGGCTTCCAGAGGAGCCACTAAAGCCGCTTGAAATCTTCCCGGTTCTATACGCAACCCCGTCTTCAAAATCTTTTCAAAAGCTTCGCCGGTGGAAGTCCTTACGATGGCGAATCTTTTGGCCAATCCTGCGGGGAAATCGGCAAATCCCAAATTCCCCTTGGCAATGGCGCAAACCAGGTTTTCCTGGCTGACTCCCAAGGTCCGCCCGTAGACTCTGGCGTACGTAACGAACTGGCAGAAAGTCAGAGGTTCGTCCAGAATTTCACAGCCAATAGGCAATTCTTTCGGGTCTTTTAGCAGCTTGACCCCCACCGGCAAAGTTCTTAAACGAAGGAAATTCATGAACCTCTCGGAAATTTCTTT
>JASEHN010000499.1 GCA_030018715.1 Thermodesulfobacteriota bacterium
AGCAAATTGGGGAGGAAAGTGCTAATTGGCGGAAAGAAGATCAGAAGGACCAGAACGAAAACCATCACGAAGAAGAAAGGCGCGCTGCCTATAAAGATGTCCTCCAAGGTAACATCGGGTTCGGCAACCCCCTTGACCCCGTAAACATTTAGTCCAACGGGCGGGGTAATCAATCCACACTCGATGGCCATGATGACGATCACCGCATACCACATGGGGTCGATTTTCATGGCCTGGACCACGGGATAAATAATGGGCATGGTGATGGCAAGCATGGATATGGAATCTAAGAAACACCCCAAGATGAGATAGATAATCGATACAGCAATAACGAATTTTAGCTGAGACAAATTCCAGCCAATAACGATATCCAACGCCATGGGTACGATCCCGGAGAGCATTAAGAAGCGGCCAAACATCGTTGCCCCAATAAATAATAAGTAGATCATGGCTGCAATTGAAGCCGAATCGATTAAGGCCTGGCTCAAACCTTTCCGCCCCTCCTTGCTGGATAGGACGATGAAAAAAAGGAGCGCGACGGAAACTGCCCCGGCCTCTTCAGGGGAGAAAAAACCCGAATAGATTCCCCCGATGATTATAAAAACTGCCGCATAAATCGGCCATAACAGACCCAGGGAGAAGATTCGAAGGCGCCAGGTTATTTTGTCTTCCTGGACGAAACTGGTTGCTTGAACCGATGATGGTTTTAAAAAAATGATAAGAATGATGGCGATGCTGAAAAAAAGGGTCAATAGAAGACCGGGGGTTATTCCGGCTATCAGCAGCTTACCCATCGATTCCTGGGAGAATATGCCATACATGACAATCAGGATACTTGGGGGAATGAGCATGCCAATCGCTCCGGCCGCAGAAACTAACCCATAGGTCAACCTTTTTTCATACCCATAACGTCTCATTTCAGGCGCACTGGTTTTGGCAAAAACCGCTGCCGTAACCAAAGACGAGCCACAAACCGTTCCAAAGGCGGCACAACTCGCTACCGTAGCAATTCCTAACCCCCCCTTAAACTGCCTCAGCCATAAACTTAGGACATAATAGATGTTCTTACTCAGTCCGGCGGCCCCCGCCAGTAAACCCACGAAAATGAACATAGGGAGTACAATCAGGTCCCACCTATAAACGGAATAAAAGACTTCCCCCAATAGATGATGGATGATCGGTCGTATTCCCACTATGGATGCCGCACCAACCGTCCCAACGAGGACCATGGCTAAGGCGATGTGCATCCCTGCGGCAAGAAAGATAAACAGAGCTACTATTCCCCAAAAACCAATCCAAATCGGCTCCATTGGGATTTTCTCCTTTCATTTCTCGGGGCGGATTGGGTGCAATTTTCGGATCAACAGGATTAGAAATTGAATGGAAAAGAGACTGGTACCGATGGGCATCGATAGCTTGGCGAACCATAAAGGCAGCTCCACGGGTGCCATGGGGATCTCCTTGATCTTCCAGGACTCCCAAAAATAAGGCCAGGCGAAATAGGAGAAACAAGCAAAAAAAATCAGGCCGCCAAGATAAGAAAATATTTCACAACCCGCCCGAAGGCGTTGGGGCAATAGGTTGGTCAGCAGAGTTACGCGGACATGGGTGCCGGTGATCAAAGCGAAAGCCAAAGCGGGAAAAACAACCCAGGCGACGACAATCTGAGAAAGTTCCTGGGTCCCCAGCAACGAGAGTTTAAAAAAATTCCTCGCCAGCGCCTCTGTGCAGATCAGTAAGGCCATGAAAATAAGGCTAAACCCGCACACGGTTAAAGAAACTATCCGATTAATCTTGTGGCTGGCTTTTTCGATTTTATCAAAAATGACATCAAACACGGCTTTTTCTCCTCGGGACAACCATTTCTTGTCCTGCCTTCGCCTAAATATGACGAAGGCAGGAAACAACAGACCATTCTTTTTACCGCTTGCCCCAAGCGCGAGGCCATTTATGCCCCATACCGGTGGTCAATTCCATCCAGCGATCAAGGGCTTTCCATCCGGGAAGTCCTTTCTCTTCCATCCTCTTCGCCCATTCTGCCGGTAGATCCGGCATCGCCGCTGCCCACGAAGTGTTTTCTGCGGCGGTTAGGGCATAAGTAGTCAATATTTTTTTCTCTTTTAGCAATTGATCAATGATTTTCGCCCGATTCTCCCTAAGTTCCGCGGCAAACTCCAGGGAAATTTTTCTTCCAACTTCAAGGAATAGCTTCTGTAACTCCGGGGTCAGCTCTTTCCAGGCATCCAAATTCATGATCACGTACTTGGGCGTAAAAGCCCCAGAATTCAGGAAGAAGAAGTGCTTAGCCACTTCATAGTGTTTATGCGTCAAGGTTACGTCGACCGGTTCTAAACTTATATCCAGGACCCCCGTCTTCAACATCATATAACCTTCCACCATGGGCCTGGGCACCCCTATGCCTCCCACTGCCTCTACCCATTTCGGGAAATAGATACCCCAGAGGCCTATCTTTTTCCCTTTTAGGTCTTTAAGGCTTTTAATCTGCTCCCGAGAGCTCCCCATGTATGTATCCCACGGCAGAGTGGCGATCAAAAATAAATTGTTGTCTTTCAATTGTTTGTCGAATTCCGGAAACTCAGAAAACATGGTGTACATGCATTTCGTGACAATCTCCGGATCTGAGGGGCCAAAAGGGAAAGCATACTCGAAGCCAAAAAAGGGGACTTTCGCCGGCCATGCCCCTAGGGGAGCCTCCCCAATATCTGCGGTTCTTTTGCCCACCAGGTCAAGGTGCTCTAACACCTTGCCCAATGCACCACCCCAGAAGGTCTCAAAAGTCACGGCTCCACCGCTTCGCTCAGTTATTTCTTTCAAAATCTTCCCAATGGCCATCATATCGACGGCGGTCGGCGAATAACCAGCGGTAAATCGCAATTTGTATTTTTTACTGGCTGCCTGCGCGGAATCAGTCCACCCCAAGAACATAAGGCTCATCATTATCCCAACGATCATTACGATAGTGAACTTGCCTTTCATTTTCCTATCCTCCTTTGTTTGGAATTTTCGAAACGTCGCTTGAAAAAACAGATGAATGAAGGAATACCCGGAACTGTCCGGCTCATGACCTCCCTGACGCAGCCATGGGCCTTTTCTTTAAAGCGTCTGTATCTTCCCTGTCATCCCCCCTTTCCAAATG
>JASEHN010000019.1 GCA_030018715.1 Thermodesulfobacteriota bacterium
GAAAAGCATCAACCACAACATATTGGGGGTACCCACTCTAAACCCGGAAGCGGCATTTTTCATAAATCTCCCCTATCCCCTCTTTTTCAAAGAGGGGAATTCCTCCCTTTTGTAAAGGGAGGGAAGGAGGGATTTAGTCTCTGGTGTCTACACAATTATGGACTGATTAATAACATGAGGAAATAATCCGGTCAATAAAAATTGGCCTTTTGAACTGCGGAATTTGGAATGCGGAATGCGGAATAATCTTTCTTCTTGACAAACAATGTTCAAAATTTTAGCGTAAAGGCAACTCTATTTTTTCCTACTACCCTTTATCCTCTGGAAAGGAAGAAAAATGACTAAGACTTTGAAAGTCGGAATCATCGGTGCAGGATTTGCTGCCGCTTTTCATCTGCGCTCCTACCGGCAGGTGCAGGGGGTGCCGCTGGAGGTTGCAGCCTTGGTTGACATCAACAAAACCCGGGCTGAAGATCTCGCCCGGCGTTATGCTGTGCCCAAAGTCTACGATGATTACCGGTTCATTCTTGATGATAAAACGATTGAGGTTGTGGATATTGTTGTGCCCAATGACCTTCATCTTCCCATGATCCTCCGGGCCGCCGAAACTGATAAGAGTATTATCTGCGAGAAGCCTCTCACCGGCTATTTCGGGCAGGGAGAGCCTGATCAGAAAGTGGGGGCCACCCCCAAAAAAGAAATGCTGAAGAAAGTCCGGGAAGACCTGAAAAAGGTCGAGGAAGTAATGGCCGCCCATCCGGTGAAATTTTGCTACGCGGAAAACTGGGTGCACGCCCCGGCTATCAAAAAAGCCCTGGAATTGATGGAAAAGTGTTTCATCTCCGGGGCCATCCTGGAGATGCGCGGGGAAGAGTCCCATAGCGGTTCGCATTCCGAGTTCGCCAAGTGGTGGCGGCACGCTGGCGGCGGAGCCATGGCTCGCCTTGGCGCCCATCCCGTTGCTGCCGGCCTTTTCCTGAAACAGTTCGAGGGAGAAAAAAAGTCTGGCCGCCCTATCCTGGCCCGGGAGGTTTGGGCAGACGGAACTGATCTCACCAAAACCCCTGCCTTTGCCAGCACAAAGGGAAGCCCTCTGGTGACGGGCTGGGGGGATGTGGAAACCTGGTCGCAACTCACCATTACCTTTACCGATGGGACCAAAGGCACTTTCTTTGCGGCCGATGACCTTCTAGGCGGAATGGAATCGAACATGGACATCCGCCTCTCCAACGCCCGCCTGAAATTCGACCTCTGCCCGGTTCGGGTCTGCCAGTTCTACACAGTTGACCCCACCCCCGTGAAAGACGTTTATTTCAACGAAAAACAGGAAACTAAAGCAGGGCTTTCGTTCCCCAACCCGAACGAAGAGTGGCTCTTGGGGTACCCCCAGGAAATTCAGGATTTCATGGAGGCCATCGCTTACGATCGCCAACCTCTTACCGGGTTGGATTTGGCCAGGCAGGTGGTGGAGGTGCTCTACGCCGGATACGTATCCATGGAAGAGGGACGAACAATTTCAATACAGTAAAAAGTAAGTGGTGAGTGGTGAGTAGTAAGAAAACGATGATATGGAGGAAGCATGACTAAAGATGCTCTGTTCTACCTACCGGTTAAAATTGGGAATATCGAACTGAAAAATCCCTTTATCGTTGCTTCCGGACCCACCGCCAAGCGAATTGATCAGCTGGAGCTCGCGGAAAAGTGCGGGTGGGGCGCGGCTTCCATCAAGCAGACCTTTAACCCCGTGCCCTACATCAACTATCAGCCCCGCTACCGCTGGCTGAAGAAGGAAAAGCTGCATGTCTTTACAGCCGAATACCGCTTGAATATGGAACAGGGCCAGCGCCTGGTGGAAGAGGCTCGGAAGAAGTGCCAGGAGATGGTCATCATTGCCAACTACTCCTACGTCCAGGGCGACCTGGAAGGTTGGCAGGATGCCGCCCGCCGCTTCGATGCCGCCGGCGCCCAGATCCTGGAGCTGAATTTCTGCTGCCCGAACATGTCCTTCAACGTGGACATCTCCGAGCGGTCCAGCAAGGAAAGCCGCCCTTCATCCGGAGCCAGTATGGGCCAGGATGAAGACTCCGTTCGCCTGGTGCTTGAGAAAACCCGTGAGGTCACCAAACTCCCCATCATCGCCAAAATCACTCCGGAGGGAGGCCGCATTGCCGACGTCTCCAGGGTGGCCTTCGAATCCGGGGCAGCGGCGGTATGCAGTGTGGCTAACCGCCTGGGAATCCCTTCCATTGACATCCGCAATTATAAAAAATCCATTTACAACCTCCAGGGAGAAAATACCATGGCCTGCCTATCCGGCCCCTGGATCAAGCCTCTCGCCCTGCGGGATGTGTTTGAGATTCGCCGGCTGGTGGGCCCCGGGCCCCATATCAACGGCACGGGCGGGGTGGCCTCTATGGAGGATGCCGTGGAAATGATGATGTGCGGCGCAGACTCCATCGGGGTCTGTACTCATACCATGATCGCCGGGTTTGGCTTTCTGGAGAAATGGATGAAGTCTCTTAGAGACTACATGAAGACAATGGGTTTTCAAACGGCGAGGGACATGCGCGATCTGCTCCTGACGGAGATCAAGCCTGCTTCGGAGTTGACGGTTTGGGCCGGGTATGCTCAGGTTGACCCGGAAAAATGTTCCGCTTGCGGCCTATGCATAGAGATTGGGCATTGTAACGCCATCGTCCTTACGGATGCCTCCGCCGGGATTGATCCCGACCTCTGCCAGGGTTGCTCAACCTGCATCGACATCTGCCCCAAGAAAGCGATACGGATGGTGGAAGAAAGAAAATGAACCATGAATAATCACTTGACCCTTAGAACCATTGAATCCTTGAACCCTATTTTAGTCCCAGTACATCCTGCATATCATAAAGACCGGGTTTCTGTTTGACCACCCAGCCAGCCGCTCGCACGGCGCCACGGGCAAAGTTGTCCCGGCTGTGGGCCCGGTGGGTAACCTCTAACCTTTCGCCAAGGCCTCCGAAGATCACGGTATGCTCGCCGACGATATCTCCCGCCCGGATGGTCTGCATTCCGATCTCCGCCCGCTTCCTTTCGCCGATGATTCCTTTACGCTCATAAACCCCCACCTGGTCGAAATTGCGATTCAGAGCCTGAGCCAGGATTTGGCCCATCTTCACCGCTGTGCCGCTGGGAGCATCCTTTTTCATCCTGTGGTGAGCTTCAATGACCTCCACATCGTAGTCTTCTCCTAAGATTTTGGCCAGGTCGGCGAGGATCCGGAACATCACGTTGACGCCCACGCTCATGTTCGGAGATAGAACACAGGGAATCTTCTGGGTCAGCGCCCGAACCTCCACCATCTGGGCCGAGGAGAATCCCGTGGATCCGATGACCGCGCTTTTCCCTTTTTCAGCAGCTACCTGTAAATTTCTTAAAGCCGCTTCGGCATTGGTAAAGTCGATGGTCACATCACCGGAGGAGATAACTTCCCGGAGATATCCTGAAAGGGGAATATTCCACTTTTCCAAACCGGCTATCTCCCCCACATCCCGTCCGATGTTCGGGTGATCCTGCCGTTCCACGGCTCCGGCAAGGAGAATATTGGGAGTCTCATGGATCGCTGTTAGGAGGCGCAGGCCCATCCTGCCTGCAGCCCCGATTAAAATCGCCTTCACGATATCGTTGGCCATAATCCCCCCTCTCAAATGATGAGTGCGGAATGCGGATTGCGGAATTCAATTAGGCAGTTCTTTTACTTGAACCCTGGATTACTTACTGATAGGCTTCTTCCCAGAGACTCCCTTCGTAAACCACTTTTGTGTCTCCCTCGAGGAAAACACGCTCGTAACCGTCTCCCTTGCTCTGGAAATAGATGTTCAAGATTTCCCCGCCTGTTGTCTCAACCATAACCGGCGAATCAACCAGTCCTTTGGCTGCTGCGATCAAGGCCGAGGCCACTGCGCCGGTCCCGCAGGCCAGGGTTTCGTCCTCGACGCCGCGCTCATAAGTTCGAACCTTCAGGTGCTTCCTATTAACGGGCTGTACGAAATTGGCATTGGTTCCAGCAGGCTGGAACTGGGCATGGAAACGAATCTTTCTCCCCAAATCCTTCACCGCCACAGCAGCCGCGTCTTCGACCATTTTTATGGCGTGGGGAACACCCGTATTAATAAAATAAAGCTGATGGTTCTGGCCATCAATAGGAACATCCAGGTTTAGTTTTAAGCCGGTGGGCTGGACCATCTGCAGTTTAACCTGCCTTCCATTGACCTCGGCTTCAATGATTCCGGCCAGGGTTTCGAAAGAAAGCCGGCTGGGAGCGATTCCTTTGATGACCGCAAAACGGGCGGCGCAGCGTCCGCCGTTCCCGCACATCTCTGCTTCGCTGCCATCGGAGTTGAAGAAACGCCAGCGGAAGTTTACGCGGTTCGAGGATTCAACGAGAATAAGGCCATCTGCCCCAACGGAAACTTTGCGGGCGCATACCCGCCGGACAAAATCACCCAGGCGGTCGGCATCTAAAATTCCCTGGCGATTATCGATGAGAATGAAATCATTTCCGCTGCCGCTCATTTTGAAAAAAGGAGTTTCCCTCATTTTTCTACTCGTGTGTTGAAAAAGTTTTGAGGACGCAGATTTTCGCAGATGAACGCCGAAAAATATTGAATTATTTCCAATCCTGAATTTCTGCGTTTATCTGCGTCCCAAATGAAATTTGTTTTTTTAAACCAAAATATCCGGAATGAACTCCCCTTTGATCAGGTCGTCGTAATCCTCGCGCTCCCGGATGATATAAAAACGACCCTTGTCAACCAAAACTTCCGCTGACCGGGGGCGGGAATTATAATTTGAGGCCATGGAGAAGCCGTAAGCTCCGGCGCTCATCACGGCCAAAAGCTCTCCAGCTTCCATGCGGGGAAGCTTGCGGTCCTTAGCCAGGAAATCTCCGGATTCGCAGATCGGCCCGACCACATCGGCCACAATTTCGGGGCGTTCCTTCTTTTGCACCGGTTGAATCCTCTGGTAGGAACCATAGAGGCTCGGGCGGATGAGGTCATTCATGGCGGCATCCACGATAATAAAATTTTTCTCCCCCCCCTCTTTGGTGTACAAAACTTTCGTAACAAGGATACCGGCGTTCCCCACGATCACCCGGCCGGGTTCCAGGATGAGCGTGCACTCAATCTCGCCCAGTTCGTTCAGCACGGATTGGGCATATTCCCGGGGATGGGGTGGTTCCTCCTGGTGATATGTGATCCCCAGCCCTCCCCCCAGGTCTATATATTGGATATGAATTCCCTCTTCCCGCAGTTTTAGCACCAGTTCCTTGATCCGCTGCACTGCTTCTACAAAGGGCCCGACATCCGTAAGCTGAGAGCCAATATGGCAGCTAACTCCGATGACCTTGATGTTGGGTAGAGTGCTGGCCAGAATGTAATCATCGATGGATTTCCGGATGTTGATCCCAAATTTATTTTTCTTCAACCCCGTGGAGACGTATGGGTGAGTGCGCGGATCAACATCTGGATTGACCCGCAAAGCCACCGGCGCTTTGGTGCCCATTCTGCCGGCGATCCCATCAATGGCCAATAGCTCCTGGGCAGACTCCACGCAAAACATGAGAATGGGAAATTCCAGGGCATATTCAATTTCTTCCGGACGTTTGCCAACTCCGGAATAAACGATCCGCTCCGGCCGCGCGCCGGCCTTCATCGCCCGAAAGAGCTCCCCTCCGGAAACTACATCCACTCCGCCCCCCCGCCGAACAAAGACCCTGAGTATGGCTATGTTGGAATTGGCCTTTGCCGAAAAACAGACCAGGTGATTAACTTTGGAAAAGGCATTGTCAAAGGCCTGAAAATGGCTCTCCAGGGTGTTCAGGCTGTAGAGGTAGAAGGGCGTCCCTACTTCCTGGGCAATGGCTTCAATGGGAAAATCCTCGCAATAAAGGTTTTCCTCTCTATACTGAAAATCATGCATCCCATTTCTCCTACTTTATTGATTTTATACTTATAACATAGACTTTAAAGGAAGGCTAAAAAAAAATTACCCCAATGCATTGGCCAAATAAGAATGTCCCCGTTTTCATTTCCCTTGACGTTCAAATGTGCGGATTCGGAAACGATTGATCTCCGCGGTGATTATTGCGGCGGATTTCAGCTTCTCCCCAATGGAATCTATCACACGCAGGCAGATGGAAGCCTACTTGTAAAGAAAGGGACCCATCTGTTAATATCTTTCCTTAAGACCTTTTTATTCTACCCCTGTTTAAATGGGCCGCTTTTTTCTTGACAATTGTAACCGATTAGTTACAATAAACTACAAATGAAAATTTTAATGGATGCGGATTGCTTGATCAAATTAACCAAGGCAGGGATCAAAGAAAAAATCTGCTGCCAATTTGAGGTCGTAATCCCACTAACGATAAAGGAAGAAGTTGTTGACGCCGGCAAAGCCAAAAGCCATCCGGATGCTGATTTGGTTGAAAAAAATATCAGCGCCGGGCTAATTGCCTTGGAATCGGGGAAATCATCAAAGCGAATGAAAGGGGACCGGGCGCTTTTAGAAGCTTTCAAAAATAGCCAATACGCGGCTGTTGCTACCGATGATGCTAAATTAACCCGGCTTCTTCGTGGAACTGGCATTCCTTTTATTTTCCCCGCCCTTCTTATTTTTTCGGTCTGGAAAAGGGGGGCCATCGACCAAACAACTGCCTTGAATTGGCTTGAAAAACTTTCGGCTTTCATCAGTGAAGATGAATACAGTATGGTAAGGCTTCTATTAGAGGAGAAGAAATGAAAGTTAAATCGGTAAGAATCCCCGAGGATATTGACAACGCCATCGGGTATGTAGCACGGCTGGAGAGGATTGAGAAAACAAGTTCACTCAGGAAACTTACCCGATTAGGCTTCGAATATTATGTTGCCAAGTCTTACGAAAAGGGCAAGTTAACCCTGAGAGAAGCGGCGGAACTATTGAATATGACGCTTTCTGAGGCTCTCGACTTGCTGAATGAACTGGGCGTGAAAGGAAACATCCGTGCCAAGGATGTTTTGGAAAGCCTAAAAGGTTTACCCTCCTGATGCGTTTCCTCTTACGCCTTACCCCTTGCGACTTATAATTTATAGCGTAATGGCGTAGCCCCCATGTTTCCTGCCCAATACTTGACCCTGTCCTTGCCTCCTCAGCTTCTGGCAAAAGTGGAGCGATTAGCAAAACAGGATAATCGGAACAAGAGTGAATTTCTGCGCGAAGCTCTCAGGCTTTATCTTGAAGAAAGGGAACGGCGGGATGTTTTGAAATACGCTAAAAAGAAATCTATCCAACAAGGGGTATTTACGGAAGAGGATATAGAACAAATCGTTGATGAAGTCCATCTGAACGGAAAAGGAGGGCGCGATTTTAGATCGCCAAGCCCGTTCTGCACGAACCATCTCTCCATTCAAGATCTTTCTTTTTTAATATCGTCTCTGATTTTTTCAATAGTTGCTCCCCTTAAAATCTCCTTTCTATCCTCAATATAATCACCTCTCCCTGCATCGAATAACAGCATGAATTTAGTTGCTCCTGCATACCCGAGCTCTTTTACAAGGGCTTGCCACCCTTTCTGTTTTATTTCTGGAAAAGTAAGACTCATCTCATTTCACCTCCCTTGCTGACAAATTCTAAAAGACTTATTACTTTAACGTTTATGGACTGGATATTCTTTTTGTAAAGATTTACGATCCGATCATCACACGTGATAAAGAAATCGACTTGCCCTTTCTCGGATAATGCAATATGCAAAGCATCCATATCCGAAAATCCCCTCCTTCTTAATACAATTGCCCTTTCAAAATCAAAGTCTTCCCCAGAAATATACTCCTTTGCCAACTGCAAATAAGTTGAAATCCGATCCCGTCTTTGGAGGTCAGGATTTAAATTATTCTCATAGATAAGCGCTGCTGAATTTACAAGGGTATATATGCCTTTCTCAACGTACTCGAGGAGGAATATAAAGGCCTCCGTCTCAAGACCAACCCTTTCCTGGCCCTGGTAGTCGAAAGGTCTGTTATAGACACACAGATCAAGATATATTCGCATAATTGAAAGCTTCTAAGCTTTATTTTTTATTTAATCACAGCATTTATACGATGTCAAATCTACCTCCTCTCCTTTTCCATTTTCACCATATGCTTTATCAGAGGGGACATCAGAGGGGACTCAGAGGGAACGTTGGTTCTGAAGCAACTTGACCAATCCAAAAAGATGCGCTAAATAGTGTCCCTCTCACACTCTCACCAAAAAGCAACCGGGGTGATGCCTCCAATACTACTATCCTAAATAGTCAACCTTTCGACCTCTCCGCCCTAAAGGTCGGAGCTTACATTCTGCCTGATCTCGGGCCGAAGGCTCAAGCAGCCTTTAAAGGAGAAATTCTCTCAAGTTTTCTCCTTACTGTCCTTGATGCTTCCCAAAGATCAACAGAACGCTGAGCGTTTAACCAGAACTCCGGGGTGTTTCCAAACAAGCGCGAGAGTCGTAGCGCCATTTCAGGGCTGACGGCCCGCCGTTCCCGCAACAACTCGTTCACTGTCTGACGCGACACCCCCAGGGCCTTCGCCATACTGGACACCGACAGCCCATAATCCGTCATGAAGTCCTCCCGCAGCATCTCTCCAGGATGCGTAGGGCGAACTTTCCTGTCCCTTGTGTTGTGAATGCTCATAAGACACCTCTCCTCAATGATAATCCGTTAACTCAACGTTATATGCATCGCCGTCGATAAACCTAAAACAAATCCTCCATTGATCGTTCACGGAAATGGAGAATTGCCCTTTCCTGCCCATCTCCAGTTCATGAAGCCGGTTGCCGGCAGGAACCTTCAAGTCATCCATACCTGTTGCCAAATCGAGGTATTCCAGCTTTCTCAACGCTCTTTTCCAGACCGCCGGAGGCAACCGTTTCGACTTCCCCGTTTCATACAATTCCTTCGTGTTCCTGTCGGCAAAAGTTTTTATCATTAATCAATAATAAACTGTAACATGACGCTTGTCAATAGAAATATATAAAGGCAGGTTTTATGAGTACAAAAGGGGGAGAAGACGGGGATCAGATATCGGTAATGAGGGTCTGTCAAGTATCATGGAATGGGTGGAATGGGGGACGCCCTTAAATTATTCAATTGGCAGGGGGTGTCTGACATGGTTCGCGGTGCCCTTTTTCCTTTTGGGCGGTGCAGGTTCCGAATAACTTACCGCTGATTTCTATTTCCAAAAACTCAAATATTTGAGCCGGTTTCTCATAACATCTTATAAGATGAGGCTCTTGCAAAAGTCCGAAACGCCGTCATCCCCGCGAAACCTGTCCCTGCAGGCTTTAAGCAGGGAGCGGGAATCAAGGGCAGCCTGAAAAATATGGATTCCGGGGCACGCTTCGCCCTGTACACCATGCGGTGCAGGGCTTCGCTTGCCCGGAATGACGATTGAGCGACAGATTTTGAGATTTGCAAGAACCTCAGATGTTAAGAATTTTCTGCACGAATCTTCGCCACTACCAAGATATGAAACTACTCCTGAATTTACCATAAACCTGAAAGATGAATATAGGCACTCTCGGGACCATAATAATACATTCGTGTCCACAGCGGTAATAATCTGCGGGGAATTTTAGGCGGGAAACTTTCAATTTTTGCGAGGGGCTTCGAAGGAAATCTCCGCTTCCTTGGAAAAATCACTTTCGTTTCTGGACGGACTGGAATCCACAGCTTGCAGACGAAAGACGTAAGATTGCCGAAGATCGGCCGAGCCATCGAGAAAATAATTTTCCGTGATCAAACGGGGATTTATTTTCACAAATTCCTTTTCCTCTCTTCCCCGGCGGTAAAGGTTATAGCCGGCAATGTCCGGCTCGGGATTTTCATCCCAGCGTAAGGCCACGCCGTTTTCCTGAAAAACCGCCACCAGGCCGGTCGGCGCCGAGGGAGGAAGGAGTTTTGCTGGAATCCCTTCAACAACAGGAGAACCCGGACCTTCAAGGAGACTCCCCCGGAAGTCGCGCACGGCCCGCACTTCATAACAATATCTTTTCCCCAGCTCCACCCTTCCATCCCAATACTGCCTCTCCGCGATGGGTTCGGCATTCAGGGGTGAAAAACCGAAGGATTCCCCTTCCCCCCGGCGATAGATGTTGAACCCCTTTAAGCCGGCCACCTCCGTTCCGTCAAACAAACGGGGAGGATGTTCCCAAGTGATTTTTAAGGCCCGGTCTTCCTTCAGCAGGGTTGGCTTTGCAGGGGCGGCCGGAGGTTCAGTCCAGAATATATTTACGCGGTTCGACTCCGGGCTGGGAGATTTATAAGAGTTGAAGGCTCGAACAAAATACACATATTCGTTTTCAGCTTTAACGGCCATATCCCGCCATAACACCGTTCCCCCTTCCAGGCGGGCCCCGTGGGGATAGTCAACATCGATCTCGGCCACCGGCTCAAATTTATCGGGACATTCCTCACAGGATACCGGGGTCAAAGGGCGAACCTGCCGGAATACTTTGAAGCCTAACAGATCCGTCAGTCTGGCCCCATCGATATTTCTTGTGGGTATGGTCCACTTTAAAAAGATGCCACCGGCTCTCGACCAAACCTTAAGATCGGAGACCGGCGCCGGTATCGTGCTATCCAGGGCAACGGGCGCACCCTTTATTCCGCATCCCCAAAAACCCGGCAGGATGAGCAAGATGAAAAAAATGTCTGGAATGATTCGTCTCAAAGGTCTATCCGCGCGAACCCTTCTCCCCCCTGACCTATCCTCAAGGAGACTGTGTCGCAATACTGAAATCGGGCAACCCGGACTGGAGGGCATTCTCTCGGAATCATAAGGCGGTGGTTCTTCCATAGGAACGCGGCGGGCTGAAACCTAAATAAATCCGCAGTACTACGAATACGCCGCCCCTTTGAGGAACCAAACTGGGAAGCCCTGTAGAATTTCTTCACCCGCCGATGCTTCCTCGTTCATGCCCTCCAGTCCGATTATGACACAGTCTCAAGGGGGAGAGGGGTTGGAGGCTAATCAATAAAAATTCAGCCGCATTTTCCTTCTTTCATCAGCGCCCGGATGCGCAGCCGCAGAGCATTAAGGCGAATAAACCCGGCGGCGTCCTTCTGGTCATAGACCTGATCTTCCTCGAAGGTGGCAAAATCGCAGGAATAAAGGGACTGGGCGGATTTCCTCCCGGTCACAAGACAGTTTCCCTTGAACAACTTCAGGCGGGCCGTGCCGGTGATTGTTCGTTGAGATTCATCGATCATCTTCTGCAAAACTTCCCGCTCTGGAGAATACCAATATCCGTAATAGACCATCTCGGAATAACGGGGAATGAGTGAATCCCTAAGGTGCATCACCTCCCGGTCCATAGTGATGGATTCAACCGCCCGGTGAGCAGCGTGGAGAACCGTTCCCCCGGGGGTCTCATAAACTCCCCGGGATTTCATTCCCACGTAGCGGTTTTCCACCATGTCCACCCGGCCGATTCCGTTTTCTCCACCCAGCCGATTCAGCTCGGCCAGCAGCCGGGCGGGGGACAAGCGCTGTCCGTTCAGGGCCACGGGATTGCCCTCCTCGAAATCGATTTCAACATACAGGGGTTTATCCGGAGACTTCTCCGGAGAGCGGGTCAGGAGGAACATGTCCTCCGGCGGCTCCATCCAGGGATCCTCCAGGATTCCTCCTTCAAAACTGATGTGTAAAAGATTCCGGTCGCTACTATATGGTTTTTGCTGGGTGACTGGTATCGGGATTCCATGTTTTTCGGCATACTGAATCAAGTCCGTCCGGGACTTAAAGTCCCAGATCTTCCAGGGAGCGATTATCCGGATGCGCGGGCTTAAGGCCAGGTAGGTGATTTCAAAGCGGACTTGATCGTTCCCCTTCCCTGTGGCCCCGTGGGAAACGGCGTCTGCCCCTTCGGCTTGAGCAATTTCCACCTGCCGTTTGGCAATCAGGGGGCGGGCGATGGAAGTACCCATCAGGTAGCCCCCTTCATAGATGGCATTCGCCCGGAGCATAGGAAAAATAAAATCCCTGACAAACTCCTCCCGCAGGTCTTCCACGTAAACCTTGCTCGCTCCGCTCTTCAGTCCTTTTTCCTTAAGACCATCGAGTTCTTCTCCCTGACCGAGGTCGGCCACGAAGGCCACGACTTCGCACCCATAGGTCTCCTTCAGCCATCTCAGGATCACGGAAGTATCCAACCCGCCGGAATAAGCCAGAACTACTTTTTCCACTTTCTCTTTCATTTATCCTTCCTATCTCAATTGGGCCAAGCCCTTTATTTTTTAACCGCAGAGAACGCAGAGTTGAAATAAATATAAAAGACAAAATTCTTGGGGCCTTCTTAAATCAAGTTGCCATTATGCAGGCTGATCCCGCCGCCGGCAGGACCAATGCATTACCCGAAATCCCCCCTCGCCCCCCTTTCGCAAAGGGGGGGATGGGAGGATTTTCTGGGCGATGCTGGACTATTCGTAATGACAACTTTTTTGTTGTTTACTATAATTTTACCAAATTCTCCGCGCTCTCAGCGGTGAATGTCTTTTAACAACCATTCCAGGATCGCTTTCTGCCCATGCAGCCGGTTCTCCGCCTGGTCAAAGACCACGGACTGCGGCCCTTCCAGAACTTCCGCGCTGATCTCCTCGCCGGCATGAGCCGGCAGGCAGTGCATGACCAGCGCTCCTTTCCTGGCTTTGCTAAGCAGTTCCGAATTAACCTGAAAGCCCTTGAACCTTTTCTTGCGCTCTTTGCTCTCTTTCTCCTGCCCCATGGAGGCCCAGACATCCGTATATACCACGTCGGCTCCTTCCACCGCCTGGTAAGGATCCGGGATCATTTCTGTGCGGCCCTTACTATGCTGCCTTGCTTGCGCCAGGATTTTAGGGTTCGGCTGATACCCTTCCGGGCAGGCCAGGGATAGAGGAAAGTCGAGCAAAGACGCTGCCTGAATCCAGGTGTTAGCCATGTTGTTCCCGTCTCCGACATAAGCCACCTTCATCCCTTTATAGCCCCCCAGCTTTTCTACGATGGTCAGAAGGTCGCAAAAAACCTGGCAGGGATGAAGCAGGTCAGTCAGGCCGTTTATTACCGGGGCAGAAGACCACCGCGCCCACTCCTCGACCGTGGCCTGTTCGAAGGTTCGGATGACTACCCCATCAAGGTAACGGGAGAGAACTCGCGCTGAATCAGCGATGGGCTCACCCCTCTTGATCTGGGTGGTCCCCGGGTCGAGGTAGATGGGGTGGCCGCCTAATTGGATCATGGCCACTTCGAAGGAAACTCGCGTTCGGGTGGAAGGTTTATCGAAAACCAATCCCAGGGACATTCCGGCCAATGGATAATCGGCATGGCCTTTCTTCCATCTCTTCTTGATGGCCATGCTCCTCTTCAGCAGGGCATCAATTTCCCGGCGGGAAAGGTCGGTCAGGCTCAACAGGTCGCGCTTTTTCATTGTTCCCTCAGTGCCTCCAATCCGGCAAAAGCCGGAACCAAAAAGAAATAATAAACTCCTTATCCTTTAATGGTAGCAGTTTAGCTTCTTGAAAAAAATCGTTAGCGCGTCATTCCCGTGAAAACGGGGAATTAATCCCATTGCCACCATTTTCAAATAGCTAAATTGATACCTATGATGATAATCTCAAGGCGCCGGATGATCAGCTCCAGGTTGAAAAGATTTCATCCAGGGCCTGCACCAGCCGGTCGATCTCCCCCGGAGTGACGATCAAGGGAGGAATAAATCTCATAATGGTGTCGCTGGTGCAATTGATCAGAAATCCTTTTTGCAAACATTCATTCACGGCGCTCTTGGCTTCACGGGTAAACTCCATGCCGATCATCAGCCCTTTTCCGCGCACCTCCTGGATGAAGGAATATTTCTGTTTTAATCCCTCCAGACGTTTTACGAAATAGGCCCCTGATTCCTGACAGTTTTCAAGAATTCCGTCTTCCAGAGTGACCCGGAATGCGGCAACTCCGGCGGCGGAAGAGAGCGGGTTCCCCCCAAAGGTGGCGGCATGGGTTCCGGGGGTGAAACTCTTGGCCATCTCCTCTTGGGCCAGCATGGCTCCGATGGGAACGCCGCCGGCCAGTCCCTTGGCCAGGGTCATGATATCCGGGGGGACTCCATAATGTTCATAAGCAAAAAGTTTCCCGGTCCGGCCCAATCCTACCTGCACTTCATCGTAGATGAGGAGGAGTTTTTTCTGGTCACAAAGACGCCGCAGGCCTTGAAGGTAGTTTTCCGCGGCCATGTTTACTCCCCCCTCTGCCTGGATAGGTTCAACCATGATGGCGCAGGTGGAGTCGCTGATGGTTCCCTCCATGGCCTCGAGGTCGTTTTGCGGTACATATTTGAAACCGGTTATCAACGGTTCAAACCCCTTGTGAAATTTCTCCTGGCCGGTGGCTGCCAGCGCGCCCAGAGTCCGGCCATGGAATGACTTCAGCAGGGAAATTATTTCGTACCGTCCCGGTCCAAAATGATCCTGACTGTATTTTCGAGCAAGTTTGATGGCGGCTTCATTGGCTTCCGTCCCGCTGTTACAGAAGAAAACCCGGTCGGCGAAGGAATGCTGAACCAGGAGCTGGGCCAGTTGAATCTGCGGCTCGATGTGATAAATATTGGAGACATGTAACAGCTTTCCAGCCTGTTCGCGGATGGCCTGTACTACCTTGGGGTGACAATGGCCGAGATTGCACACCCCAATCCCCGCTACGAAATCAAGATATTCTTTCCCCTCTGCATCCCAGACCCGGCACCCTTCCCCTCGAACCAGTACAACCGGCAGTCGCCCATAATTCTGGATGAGCACTTCCTGTGAAATTTTAATCCATTCTTCGTTATTCATCTTTCTTTCCTTCCTCTAAAAAAACCGCAAGTCGCGAGAGCGCAAGGCGCAAGAGCGTTAAATTGTGCTGGAGGACTACCGTTTTGCCGTTAACTGCATAACTGCAAGACTGCAGGACGCGTTTTTATTCCCCTAACGCCTTACGCCTAACGCTTTACGGTTTTTAGTAAATTTGCGTTCCGATCCCCTCGTCCGTGAAGATCTCCAGCAGGATGGCATGTTTCACCCGCCCATCGATGATGTGCGTCTTCTTCACCCCTTCCCGCAAGGCCTGCAAACAACAGTTCACCTTGGGAATCATTCCCCCGCTGACAACTCCTTCCCGCAGATAACGTCCGGCCATATCCACATTCATTGTGGAGATCAGTTTTTTCTCTCCATCGAGAACCCCTTCTACATCCGTGAGCAGAATGAATTTTTCCGCTTTTAGAGTTGAGGCGACTTTCCCGGCCACCAGGTCAGCATTGATGTTATACCTCTCTCCTGCCGGCCCAATGCCCACCGGAGCAATCACCGGAATCCATTTGTTGTTCTTGATGTTCTCGAGAAGTTCCGGGTTGATCTCCTCAACTTCTCCGACCAGCCCGATGTCTAAAAGCTCCTTTTCCTGGGCATCCTTTCTTTGCCGGGGAATCCAGAGCTTCCTGGCCCGGATGAGGTTTCCATCCATGCCCGACAGGCCCACCGCATGGCCCCCGTGCAGGTTGATCAGGGAGACAATTCCTTTGTTGATCTTGCCCACCAGGACCATTTCCACGATGTCCATGGTCTCTCCGTCCGTAACCCTCATCCCCTCAATGAATTTTGATTTTTTACCGATCTTCTCCAGCATGCCGTCGATCTGCGGCCCGCCCCCGTGGACAATGACCGGGTTTAGGCCGATGTAGCGCATCAAAATGACATCCCGGACAAAGCTCACCTTTAGCTCGTCATCATCCATGGCGTGTCCCCCATACTTGATGACGATCGTTTTGTTAAAGAATCGTTGCATGTAAGGCAAGGCCTCCAGGAGAACGTCGGCTTTGTCGATTAAATTCTGCATCTTCTCTTCCTCGATTTCTCTTCTCCCCCACCTCCCTCATTCCCCGTTTTTAGGGAGAAGGTAAGGGAAGCAATTAACCCCAAAAAATGCGCGAATTGTAGCCGCAACCCTTTAGGTTGCGCGTTTGTGGAAG